>JALTMS010000339.1:5010-16185 GCA_027001345.1 Acidobacteriota bacterium
CAGCAACACGTCGCAGTCCTCGCGCAAGCCGCGAAGCTGATCGACAAAGCGATAGAGATCCTCGGGGCCAAGAGCCGTCAGCTCGGGAAGACCCGAACCGGCCGGAATGATTCTCACTCCGAGGGGACCCTGCTGAACGATTTCCGCCAGAGGAAGACCATCGGCAAAAAAGTGCTCGATGGTCTTCTTCGGTACCATTCCGAGCAGGACATCCAGATTGGCCAGGCCGAGATCGGCGTCGAGCACCGTGACCCGCAGTCCTTTCCGGGCCAGCGCAAAGGCGAGATTGGCCACCACGGAAGTCTTGCCCACGCCCCCTTTGCCCGAGGTGATCGCCAGGGTCAGAGTCTGCGCGGCTCGATCGGTGAGTCTTCGGCGTGGATCCGCCCCGGTCCGCTTTTCGGCGCCCGGGGGCTGCGTTTCTCGCGTCATGCTTCTTGTCTCTCCTCGGGCATCGGCAGCGCCCAGGCTGCCAGCCTTCTCAGGTCGGCGTGTTCGAGATCGTCGGGAATCCGCGGCCCGCAGCCCAGATGAGCCAGGGGAATGCGCGCGCGAGCCAGAGCGCTGACCAGCGGCCCCCGGCGAACGGCTTGATCGGTGCGCGTGGCCCCCACCGCTCCGGGAGCCAGAGGGCGAAAGCGCCGCAAGGTATCGGCCAGAGACCAAAGGTCATGGTCCGCCGCCAGCAGGACTTCGATCTCCTCACGGGCGACGCCGGCGAACAGATCGACCAGGTGGCGCAGGAGCCCGTCGTCTCCTCGACCGACACCCGGTGTATCGACGATCACCACACCGTCGGGACCTGCCTGTCGCCTGAAGTCTCGGAGATCGTCGGCGTTGCGTGCGACGCGGAACGGGATTCCGTAGACCCGCGCATAGCCTTCGAGCTGCTCGGCACCACCGAGCCTGCGATCATCGGCGGAAACCAGCATCACACGTTGTCCATCGACCAGATGGCGAGCAGCCAGCTTGGCGCAGGTGCTGGTCTTGCCCACGCCGGGAGGACCGACGAAGATCCGCAGGCCCGGGCCTGCTTCCGTCGTCTCCTGGGGTCTGGACAACCACAGCGCAAGAAGATCACGGGCATAGCCCAGCACACGATGGCGATCTTCGAGCACCTGCTCGTCGAGATTGGCGTGGGCCGCAGCGGCGATCCGTTCAGCGAGGAAGTCGGAGTAGCCCTCACTCCGCAGCGATTCGACGAGCCATTCCACGCGCCCGGATGCCGGAGCCGCTCCGGACGCCGGCGTTCGCAGCACCTTGACCGCGCCCGGTCGCTCGGCGGCCGCGAGAACCTCGACACCGTCGCTGGTCCGTCGAGTCTCGAGGATCGCGGCATCCTCGCCAAGCGTCTGCTTGACCTGGACCAGGGCCAGGGAACAGGAACGGGCGCGGAATCGTTTCACCAGCATCTCAGGCCACCGTTGCCGCTGCACGCAAGGTCACGTCGGCAGGAATCTCGAGAGTGGAAAGAACGGGTGTGTGAGGCATGTGCGGCCGCAGCAAGGTCGCCAGGTAGGGACGCAGGGTCGGGGAGGTGACGACTGCAGCCTGCCCGCCGGTGCCGGCCACCGCGGTGGTCACACGTTGGACCAGCTCGCGGGCCCGCGAGGGGGAGAGTGTGGTTCCAGCCTCGCCGGCCAGCGCCTCGGTCAGCTCGGACTCCAGCTCCGGTGCCAGAGCAACGGCTTGCAGGACTCCCTGCGGCGTCTTCAGCGGGTCTGACAGCGAGCGGCCGAGCGCCCTGCGGGCGTGCTCGACCAGAGTCTGGGTATCGCGAACGGAGCCGGCGTGGTCGGCCAGAGTCTCGATGATCAGCGGCAGATCGCGGATCGACACCCGCTCGCGCAGCAGGCCCTGGAGCACGCGCTGCAGCTCGCCGATGGTCATCCTCTCGGGGATCAGCTCCGCCACCGCCTTCGGATGACTCTTCTGCAGCGTCTCCACCAGGTGCGCCACGTCCTCTCGGCCGAGCAGCTCCGGCGCGTTGCGCTGGATGATCTCCATCAGGTGTGTCGAGAGCACCGACGGCGGATCCACCACGGTGTAGCCCGCGCCGCGAGCCTCGTCGGCCTTCTCCGGTGAGATCCATACCGCCGGCAAGCCGAACGCCGGGTCGGTGGTTTTCTCTCCCTCGATCTGCCGCGTGGCTCCTGCGTCGAGTGCCAGCAGCCGACCCCGCGGAATCCTCCCCTCGGCGATCTTCACGCCGCGCAAGAGGATCTGGTAGCGATCGGGGGGTAGTTGCAGGTTGTCCCGCACGCGGACCGCGGGCAGCACGAATCCCATCTCGGTGGCCACCTGCCGGCGCAGGCCCTTGATCTTGTCCAGGATGCCACCTGCCCGATCCGCCCCTACCGCGGAGATCAGGTCGTAACCCACTTCGACGCAGAGCGGATCGATGCTCAGCAACGGCTCGACCTCTTCCTCGGCCTCGGGCACCGGCTCCACGGTGGCGGCTTCTTCGGCGATCTCCTCTTCCTTCCGCCGGCGATCGCCCACACGGGCCGCGGCGAAGGCCACGAAGCCGAGTACGATGAAGGCCATCTTGGGCATCCCCGGGATCAGAGCCAGGGCCAACAGGGTGCCGCCGGCGATCCGCAGTGGGCGGGTCGACATCAGGATCTGCGAGATCACCGCCTCGCCGAGGGAGTCTTCCTGGGCTGCCCGCGTGGTGATCACGCCACCGGCCACCGCCACGAGCAACGCGGGAATCGCCGAAACCAGGCCGTCACCGATGGTCAGTACCGAATAGGTCTTCACCGCCTCGCCGAGGGGCAGGCCCTTCTGCAGCACGCCGATCAGTAGACCGGCGCCGACGTTGATCAGGGTGATGATCAGCGAGGCGATGGCATCACGCTGGGTGAAGCGCACCGCACCGTCCATCGCCCCGAAAAATTCGGACTCCTTCTGGATCGCCTCGCGGCGAGCGACAGCCTCCTTCTCGGTGATCAGTCCCGCGCTCAGATCGGCATCGATCGCCATCTGCTTGCCGGGCATGGCGTCGAGGGTGAAGCGAGCGATGACCTCCGAGATGCGCGTCGAACCATGGGCGATGACCACGAACTGTACGACGAGCAGTACGAGGAAGACGACCAGGCCGACGACGAACGATCCGCCGACGACGAACTGGCCGAAAGCCTGAATCACCGATCCGGCGGCGCTGGTCCCCACGTCTCCCCGTAGCAGGATCAGACGCGTCGATGCGATATTCAGCGCCAGGCGATAGAGCGTCAGCAACAGCAGAATCGAGGGAAAGGCCGAGAACTGGGTCGGTCCGGGAACGTACATCGCCGTCAGCAGGACGACGATCGCTCCAGCAAAGTTCACGGTGACGAGCAGATCGAGCAGCGGCGTGGGCAACGGCACCACGATCAGCGCCAGAGTCGCCAGCACCGCCAGCGGCAGCACCAGGTGGGTCTGGGAGGATCCTCCCATCGCCTGACTCGTCGCGCCGGTCACCGTCTATCCCCCCGCGGCGAAGACTCGAGTTCGGCCTCGGTGTGCGGGCGATAGATTCCCGAGCTGCGCCCGAGGACGTAGGCAAACACTTCAGCCACAGCACGGTAGAGCGCCTCGGGGATCGCCGCTCCCAGCGGGCAGAGTCGCTCGAGTGCGCGCGCCAGCGGCGGATCCTCGACCACCGGCACGCCGTGCCGGCGAGCCTCTTGCTTGATCCGCTGAGCGATGTGGTTGATACCCTTGGCCACGACCACCGGTGCTGCGAAGCGTCCCTGGTCGTACTTCAGCGCCACCGCCACGTGGGTCGGGTTGGTCACCACCACGTCGGCGGTCTTGACCGCCGACATCATCCGCTTACGGGAGGCCTCGCGCTGCATGCCACGGATCCGGCCGCGAATCTGCGGATCTCCCTCGTTCTCCTTGTGCTCGTCCTTGACCTCTTGCTTGGTCATGTAGAGGTCCTGGTACCAGCGGTAGCGCGTGAAGGCGTAGTCGATGACAGAGATCGCTGCACCGAGCAGGAAGGCGCGCATCAGGATTCGGCCAACGATGGTCGCTGCCTGGTTGAAGATCCCGCCGGGCGCGGCAAAGGCCAACGAGGAGATACTCGTCCATTCCGGCACCACCACCATCGCCGCCAGCACGCCGTAGAGCACCAGCTTGACCAGCGCTTTGCCTGCGGCGAAAAGCTTCTTGACGTCGATCAGCTTCTTCATCCCTTCGACCAGGTTGATCTTCTTCAGGTCGAATTCGATGGGGTTCTTCTTCGGGTGGAACCCGGTCTGGGCGATCTGGCCTAGCACCGCAAAGACCACCAGTGCACCGAGCAGCGGCGCAAGCAGCAAGATCGCAACGACCATGCTGTCGAGGCAGCGGTCGAGTAGAACCGCCGGTCCGTGAGAGCGACCCATCTCGACCAGGGCCGAGCGCATCTGGGCCAGCAGACCACTGAGAAAGATGCCACCACCGAAGCTGGCCCACAGCAGGAAGACAGCCAGGCTCACCGTCTGGCCCACGTCTTCGCTGCGGGCGACGTTGCCTTTCTCGAGGGCTTTACGTAGCTTGCGACCGGTCGGCTTTTCGGTCTTCTGGCTCTTGCTCTCCTGGCCCGGCATCGCCGCTCCCCCTACCCGCCCAGGGCGCGCAGCAGCGCGCCGGCGTCGGTCATCGAGCCATCGATCGATTCGACGATCAGTGGCAGCAGGATCTGCAACGAGAGGCCTACGGCGAGTAGACCGAAGCCGAGGCGGATCGGAGCACCGACCACCAGAATGTGCATCTGGGGTACGGCGCGGGCGACGAGCATCAGCGCGGTATCAACCAGTAGACCCGATACGATCACCGGTGCCGCCAGGCGCACACCGAGGACGATCATCCTCCCGGTCAGCGACACCGCGCTGGCCACCCAGGGGCCCTCGAGGTTCGCGGTTCCGACGGGGAGCAGGGTGTAGGAGCGCGCCAGCACGGCGACGAACTGCCGGTGACCGCCGATGGCGAGGAAGGTCAGGATGCCGAGCAGACGATAGAGCACACCGAGCATCGGCAGATTGAGCTGGGTGATTGGATCGAGCTGATTGGCGATGGCCAGTCCGGAAGAGTAGCTCGCCACACCGCCGGCGTAGAGCGCCGCATCGATCACCATCCTGCCGGCAAAGCCGAGCATGAAACCGACGAGTGATTCGGTAAGCACCAGACGCACCAGACCGACACTCGGGTCGGGGGCCGGTACGACGGGGGCGAGCAGCAGCACCAGCATCACGGCGAAGGCCACCCGGACCCGGGCTGGAACGGCCGTGCCACCGACCAGCGGTGCGATGGAAACGAAGGCCAGCGCGCGAATCGACAACGCCGCGCCAGCCATCGCGCTCTCCCAGGGGAGCTGGATCGACAACATGTCCACGCTAGATCCCCACTCCCGAAACAAGGGTGAAGATCCGCTCAATGAAGCCGGTCAGCACACTGATCATCCAGTGCATGCCGAAAGCCAGCACAGCGAAGACGATCAGGATCTTCGGAATGAAGGTGATGGTCATGTCCTGGATTCCGGTGGCGACCTGGAAAATGCTGACCAGCACGCCAACCACCATTCCCGACAGCAGTACCGGCAGACCTACCATCAGCGCGATCTTGATCGCTTCTCTGCCGACCGCGACCACCGTCATCTCGTCCATCGCTCACTCCTCGCCGGCCTAGCGGAAACCCGCGACCAGGGATCCCACGATGAGAGTCCACCCATCGACCAGCACGAAGAGCATGATCTTGAAGGGCAGCGATACCATCGCCGGAGGCAGCATCATCATTCCCATTGAAAGCAGCACCGAAGCGACCACCAAGTCCACGACGAGGAACGGCAGAAAGAGCAGGAAACCGATCTCGAAACCGGTGCGCATCTCCGAAATGGCGAAGGCCGGAACGACGACACGCATCGGCAAGTCGGCCGGCGTCTCGGGCCGTTCGAATTGCCCCATCTGCAGGAAAAGCTTGAGGTCCTTCTGCCGCGTGTTGTGCAGCATGAACTCCTTGACCGGCGCCGCGGCGACCTGCACCGCCTCGAGGGTGTCCAGCTCGCCCTCGGTGTAGGGCTGCCAGGCCTGCTCGTGGATCTGGTCGACCACCGGGCTCATCACGAACAGCGTCAAGAAGAGCGAGAGCGCGATCAACACCTGGTTCGGCGGCATCTGGGGCGTTCCAAGAGCCTGCCGGAGGAAGTGGAAGGTGATGATCAACCTGACGAAGGAGGTCATCAGCAACAGCAGCATCGGCGCGACGGCGATCAGGGTGAGCATCACGATGATGCGCACCGCACTCGAACCAAAGCCGTCGGTCGCCGGGTCGCTCACCCGCAATTCGAAGGTCGAGCCCTCGGGAGCGGCGAACGCCGGGCTGCTGCCCGCGATCAGCAGCAGTAGGGACGTCAGCAGGATCGCACTGACGAAGCGCCGAGTTGGCGAGCCAGGGTTCACCGGCCTACCTCGCCGTGACGCAATCTGCGCGTCAGCTCGCGGGCGAAGCTCATCACCCGAGGCTGCGAGGGAGCATCGAGAGCCACGCTCTGCTCGGCCTCGGCGGTCTCCGCGTCCTCATCGTCCCGGCCCAGATCGCTGACCAGGGTGATCTGCTGTTCACTGACTCCGACCAGCAGACGCCGGCCCTCGGCGACGACCAGGGCGAGTTGCGCGCCGCGCCCGAGGGTCAGCCGCTGCTCGACTCGCAGAGTGCGGCGACCGCCCCTCAACCCACCGCGCCGGGCCAGATAGCCGAAAATCACGATCAGCGCGAGCACCACTGCCAGAGCAGCGATCACCTGCACTCCCTGGCCGAGGGAGGGTGCCAGATCGGGAGTCATGACTTGTGCCCCAGGCGTGTGACGCGGAAGGCCAGTTGCCCCTTGATCTCGACGATCTCTCCCCGACCGATCACCTCCCCCTCGGCGATCAGATGGGACGGCTCGCCGACCTGGGTCTCGAGGGGAATCAACGAGCCGGGCTCCACCATGCGCAGAGAGGCCAGGCTGACCCGGCCGCGGGCCAGGCGCGCGGCAATGCGCAGGGGCAGGGCGTGAAACTCCTCCCTGTCGAAGAGCACCGCGAAGGGGGACTGCTTTTCGGCCTTGGCCATCTGGAACTCTCCCGGACGCTCACCAGGGGAGCGCCGGTCTGCCCAAGAGCAAGGCGCGTGCCTGCCGAGGCGCACGAGGACAGGTCGTTGTTTTTCAGAGAGTTGGGCGGCAAAGACCGCACCCCCGGCGAGGGGGGTGCCGACGCCCCGGCAGCCGAAGACCACCGATTGACGGGAAGTTGACGCCTCGACCTTGCGCGAGGCGGGGCAGCGGCCCGGTGGCCGTGCCCGCCTCACGCGCAGCAGGAGAAGAAGTTCAGGATCAGCGCTTGATCGCGAGAGTCTCCTGGAGCACCGAGTCTGCGGTGGTGATCACTCGACTGTTGGCCTGGTAGCCCCTTTCGGCGACGATCAGGCTGGTGAACTGCTCGGTGATGTCCACGTTGGACAGCTCCAGCGCTCGGGACACGATGGCCCCCCGGCCCCCGGTCTGGGCCGTACCGATGGCAGCCTGGCCGGATCCGACGGAGGTCAGGTAGGTGTTGTCGCCGCGGCGGAAGAGGCCATCTGGATTGTTGAAGCTGGCGATCGCGAGCTGGGCCAGTTCGAGGGTCTGACCATTGGTGAACACTCCGGAAACCAGTCCGTCGGGGTCGATCGACAGGGAGTGCAACCTTCCCAGACCGTAGCCGTCCTGGGAGATCGACTCGACGGCGGAATTCTCCGCATAGCTGTGAGCCAGACCGCTGCCCTGGGAGTCGTACAGGCGCCATTCGACGGTCTGGGCGGATGCACCACTGGACCAGGCCGGAATGCTCAGGCTGATGTTGGCCGCCGGCGTGACCATGTTGCCGTCACCGTCGAAGGTCATCGTGCCCGAGTCCACCACGTAGTAGTCCGGATCGCCCGGATTGATGGTGATGTCCAGATCCTCCCGCGGCACCCGCGCCTCCCAGGCCCACTGGTCGAGTCGGCCATCACCGTCACTGTCCTGGGGCACGAACTGGATCGTCAGATTGTGCTCCACACCCCTCGAATCGTAGACGCTGGTACCGACGCTGAACTGGAAAGGCTCGGACTCGTCCACCGTGGTGGCCGGATCGTCGACCTGGGCCTCGGAGTTGAGGTTGAAGCGAGGTTCGAAATAGGTCGTCACCGCGGGCGGCGCCGTCATCCCCACGGGAATGTTGATATCGCCGATCGCGCCGGTCGGAATGATCCTTCCCTGGGAATCCTTCTCGATGTACCCCTGGACCTTGTTTCCGCTGGGATCGACCAGGTCACCGTTGGCGTCGAAAGAAAAGTTCCCCGCCCGAGAGAATGCCGACATGCCGTCGGAGGTCTTGAGGTAGAAAAAGCCGTTGCCCTGCAGGGCGAGATCGGTCTCCACCTCGGTGGGCTGCAGCGCACCCTGATTGAAGAGCTGCTGCACGCCGACCATGCCCACTCCCAGTCCGACCTGGTTGGTGCTGCCGTTGCCGCCGAGCCGAGCCCCGGAGACATTGAAGTAGTCGCCAAAGCTCGCGCGTCCCGACTTGTAGCCCACCGTGTTGACGTTGGCCAGGTTGTTGCCGATCACGTTGATCGCCGCCGAGTGGGCTCGCAGGCCCGAAAGTCCCGTGTAGAATGCGTTCTGTCCCATCGTCTCCTCCTCCTGTCGTCTCGCTGCTCTCCTGCCTGGCCTTTTCTCTCAGGTTCGTCAGGGTTGTTCATCGGCGGCCGGCGGCGTGCCGTCGTCGCCGACCCGAATCTCGAGCACCTCATCGAAAGTCATCACGCGATTTCCGCTGACGAATGCCAGACCGTTGGCTCCGACATGCAGTCCCTCCACCGGCACGAGCACGAATCCCTGCTGCTGCTGTTCGAGGCCCTCGCCATCCTGGGTCATCACGCGGAACCCATACATCCCGGCGGTCATCGCATTACCGTTCTCGTCGAGTCCATCCCATTGCACCTCATGCCGGCCGGGGCCGGGATCATCGATATTCAAAGTGCGCAGCACCTGCCCGCTGGCGTCGTAGATCTCCACCCGCGCCGAGGCGAAGGAGTCGGCCAGATCGACCACCACCGATTCCGCACTGCCGTCGGAGCGCAGTTGCAGCTCGCCGCCGGTGTCCGCCAGCACCTCCCTTCCGATCAGGTTCAGCGACTGGCTGTTGACCAGTTGAGCCTGACCGTCGAGCATGCTGTCGAATCGCTTGTTCATGTCGATCAACTGCTCGAGAGACGAGAAGGTCGCGAGCTGGGCGACGAACTCGGAGTCCTGCTGCGGATTCATCGGATCCTGGTTCTCGAGCTGGGCGACGAGAAGTTGCATGAACTCGTCGCGCCCGAGTTCCGGCTTTTCGGTCGCGAACAGGCTCGGCTCGTCTTGCACCCGGTAGGCCGAGGGGTCGATGGCACCGATCGTCGATTGCATGGTCATCTCCTTGCCGGCAGTGCGGCGCCAGTACGAAAAGCAATCAGCGTGCCAGCGAAATGGGCCCCAAAGCGGCGTCTGCGGGGCCTACGGGAGGACGGGGCGGCAAGAATTGCCGGGTCGGGGGGAAGCTTCGTCCCCTTTCGGCCGCCGGTGATCTCAACCGAGAATGTCCAGCCGGGCGTCGGGATCGATCCCGGGAGAGGCCGTGCTCAGCGCGCGAGTCGAGCCTGGCTCCGAGTTCTCGGCGGGTGGCGCGAAGTGTCCGCCGCGCTCTGCCGAGGGCTGCCCGCCCGGACCGTCGTGAAACTGGCCCTGGGAGTGACCACCCGTGGAGACCTCCACCCGGGTACCCGGAAGGTTGCGATCGACCAGGGAATCGAGGCGCTGCACGTCTCGGGCGAGCAGCGCCGCGGTGTCGGAACGCTCGGCGACGAGCTGCACCTTCCAGCGCTTGCCCCGGCGCACGAAGCGGATCGCCACCTTGCCGAGTTCCACCGGGTCGAGGGTGATCGTGACACTCTGGCCGGGCAGGAGGCGTGCGATCCTCGCAGCGATCTGCTCGACGAGGGGCGCAGCCGTCCCCACGACGCCCCCGGCCGGTCCGGAAGCGGCGACTCGTGCCGCGCCGCTCGACGGCGCCGGCGAGGCGAACCCCTCGCCACGCTGGGCGGTGGCGGGCTCGACCGACCGGCGACTGGCAGGCCGTCCAGGAGTGCCGGAGAACCCCGCCTGCCCCCGGGGCGGGACGGAGGCCGCTGCTGCTCCTCGAGATGCTGCACCGGATTCCGGCATGGGCACCGCCTCGGGGGGAACGGGACGCTCGCCGGGCAAGACGCTCGTTCCCGCGCCGAGGGGCGAGGAAGGTGTTTGCGGCCCTGCAGCGGTAGTGGAAGAGGACGAGGGCGGCGGCGGCAGAGGAGCCGCTCGCACCACGGGCCGACGTCCTCCGGCGGCACGCTCGAGAGCCTGCTCGACGCTCTGCCGTACTGACCTGGCTTCGAGCTTGCTCAGCTCGGGGGTCAGCACCTCGACTGTGGAGACCGGCACCTTCGGCGAGGCGGAGGCGAGTCCACCGCCACCAGTGGTGGGAGGTGTGGTGGGAAGCGACGGGGACGCGTCTGCCGATGCGCCGGACTGCCCGGAGACGGGGAGATTCGGCTCGACAGCCCGCACAACGCGCGGCTCACCCCCGGCAGTGAACCAGCGCCCGATGGTCTCGAGCCCCCCGGATTCCCCGAGACCCACGGGCAGCCGCGGACGCGGCATGGTGGCCGGAGGACTCTCGGATGCCCGCTCGATCCTTGCCGTCGGTGGCCAGGGAGAGGCCTTTTTCGGCCGCACCGCCGCCGAGTCTCGCAGCGGTGCAGCCGGCGCGCCCTTGTCCGCAGCGGCTTCGGGCGGCGCCGTGAGGGTGA
Source organism: Acidobacteriota bacterium (assembly GCA_027001345.1). Taxonomy (GTDB): domain Bacteria; phylum Acidobacteriota; class Polarisedimenticolia; order J045; family J045; genus JALTMS01. The sequence continues at coordinate 15,868 of JALTMS010000339.1, forward strand.
GGGATTCGGGCAGCGGCAATACCGAGACGGCCGGGGCTTCGGAAGCGACCACTTGCCGAGGCTGGAAGTTCAGATCCGGCTCCTCGCCGGGCGGCGACGACTCCGCGCTCGGGAGTTCTGAAGTAACCACCGGCTGGGAATCCGGTATCGCCCCTTCCAGAGGGTCCGGCATCGCCCCTTCCAGAAGGAATGGCGAATCCACGGACGGAGTGCCCGAAGCAGGCGCGGAGCGGGGCGCGAAGTCCGGAGGTCCCTCGGGATGGGCTGAAGTCCCTGGGGATAGGGCCGTGGCGGCGGCGGGCTCAGGCAGTGAAGCCT
>JALTMS010000340.1 GCA_027001345.1 Acidobacteriota bacterium
CTCGGGGTAGAAGAGCAGCGAGACGACTTCCTCTCGCTCCGGCACGCCGTCGCCGTCGCGATCCGCGACCCAGAACCAGGGCAGGTTCTCCCGCACCGCCAGACGATTGAATTCCAACCGACCCACACTCTTGCCGCCGCCCGGCAAGGTTCCCGGAGCGCAGCCGCCACCACTCGACAAGATGAACGCCACTGACGCCACCACCCAGATGCTCTTGCTCATTTCCAACTCCCGATCGACTCCAGGAGCGTCTCCAGATCCCCTGGAGCCACCCATTGCACGTCGATGCCGCGGCGACCCATTCCCCGCAGCCAGGTGAACTGTCGCTTGGCCAGGTTGCGGATCGCCTGCTTGAGGTCCTCGACCATCTGCTCCCGGCTCTTGTCACCCCAGAGATAGGCGGCGATCTGCCGGTACTCCATGCCGAACCACTCCAGGCGCCGGCGATCCACCCCTGCAGCCACCAGCCCCTCGACCTCCTCGATCATGCCCTCGTCCAGGCGCCGGTCGACCCGCTCACCGATCCAGCGGTACAGCTCGGCGCGATCGGGATCGACGGCAAAGACCCGGTAGTCCAGCTCGATCCCCGGCCCCTGGCTGTAGACCACCTCGCGCTCTCGAGCGTGGCTGGCGATCTCCAGGGCGCGAATGACCCGGCGCTTGTTGGCGATCTCCGTTCTGGCGAACGCCTCCCGATCGAGGGCTTCCAGCCGGCGCACCAGCTCTTCGAGAGGCTCGGCTTCCAGCTCTTCTCGCAGGGCCGGGTCGTCGGGCACGTCGGGCAGCCGGTACTCCCGCAGCACGGCCTCGATGTAGAGCCCGGTCCCTCCCACCATCACCAGCGGCGTACCCGAAGCAAAGGGCTCCTCCACGGCCTTCCGGGCGAGCAACTCATAGCAGGCCGTCTGGTAGTGGTAGAGGCTGAACGACTCGGTGGGCTCCACCAGGTCCACCAGGTGACAGGGCACGGGGGGATCGACCCGGGCGTACTCGTCGAGGTCCTTGCCCGTGCCGATGTCGAGGCCCCGGTACACCTGGCGGGAGTCGGCGGAGATGATCTCCGAGCCCAGACGGTGGGCCAGTTCCACCCCCAGACGGGTCTTGCCGCAGGCGGTGGGTCCGGTGATCACGACCAGGTTGACCTTCATCTCTCGAAGCGCTCCCGCATCCGCCGCTCCATGGCGAGCACCTCTTCCCGGTCCCGACCGGCGAAGAGCACAGCCACCCGCCGGCAGGGCCGGCCGCCGCCATCGACCGCCGGCGAGACCGGCAGGGCGCCCCGGCGACGGCGGGAATCGAAGGCGTCGGCGCCCAGAGCCCTGCCCCAGGCCTCGGGATCCGGCAACCGCACCCGCGGCACCTTGAACAGCCGCCAGTAGACGGTGACCTCTCGGTCCCAGCAGCGCCACAGGCGCAGAGCTCCGGCGGAGACGTGGCGCCGTGCATTGAGGTCGGCCAGGGGACGCAGTCGCCGCCGATCACCCCAGGTGAAGGCATCGATGCAGACCGGCCCGAAGTATCCCTCCTCCCTCAGCCGGCGGGCGACGACCTCCGCCGTGGAGCCGAGTGCCTGGCCTTGCGCGACGGGCCGGTCCCGATCGGCGGGGAAGAGCGCTCCAATGAAGGCTCCGTCGGCGGTGTTCACCATCTCGTGTACTTCCAGCCCTTCGATCTCGCCCCCGCGCGAGAGATGAAAGGTCAGGCAGAGGTCCTCCCGCCGGGGCAACCAGCGCTCGACGATCACCGGGTCGCCACCAGCGCACCAGCCTTCCACCAGCCGCCGGGTGGCTGGATCGAGTCCCGCGGCGCCCAGGCGGCGATTGCCCAGCCCCGCGTTGGCGTGCTGGGCCTTGACCACCCGCTCGGCGGTGGGAGCTTCGCGCAGGTAGCTTTCGAGAGCCGCCACCGAGTCGAAGCAGCCTTCGTAAGGCGAGTGCGGATCGATCTGCTGCTCGACAGCCGCCGAAAAGGTGCGCGCGTTGACCCGCCGCACCACTTCCAGCGGGGGATGCTCGCCACGGAGCGCGTAGCGCCGGTTGATCTCCGCGGCGGCAGCGTTCCAGCCGAAGGGCATCAGGATCCGCCCCGTATCCAGCGAGGGCTCGGTGACCGCCTGCGCGTGATCGATGCCCGCCTCCTCGAGCAGGACCAGCCAGCTCTCGGGCGGCAGCGCCTCGACCAGGGCGGTGTCCTCCACGCCACCGAAGAGCAGGGCCAGGGGTTGCAACTCGGCGATCTGCCGGGCGATCTCGCTGCCCGGTCGCGGCGGCCGGTAGCCCGCCCGCAGGGAGAGGTCGAAGTCACCGTTGAGCAGGTGCTCGACGCCCCGGGCGCCGCTGGCCCCACCGGCCACCGTTCAGCTCAGTGGTGTGGGGCGGATGCGGTCGGGATCGCTGAAGTCCACCGGTGGCTGTTTCCCCCGCCCCCAGCTCTCCTCCATCACCTGCCGCGCCTGCTCGCGACCCTGGCGTACCACCTCTTCGAAGCCGGGCACGGCCTCGGGAGCCGGCGGAGCGGGTGCTCCCGCGAAGCCCTCGGGCACCGAAGCGATGTGCAGGGTCTGAGTCGGGAAGGCGAACTCAACCCCCAGGTGCCGGGCCAGCTTGAGAATGTCGAGGAACAGGCGATGTCGCTCACGCAGCTCGGTGGTCCAGTCCGGAGCCTTGTGGAAGACGTAGAAGAGAATATCCAGCCCCGACGCCCCGAAGCGGTTGAGATAAATGTTGTAGTAGTCCTTGCGGGTGAAGGGGTGCTGCCGCACCAGCTCCCGCATGCCCTCGCAGAAGGCCTCGATCTTCTCCGGTGGTGTGTCGTACTGCACCGAGAGGTAGGTCTTGATCCGGCGGTATTCCCGAGCGCCGAGGTTGTCTACCGCAGCGCTGACAAGCTTGGAGTTGGGAATCGTGATCACCGAGTTGTAGAAAGTGCGGATGCGGGTCGAGCGCAGGCCCAGTTCGACCACCGTGCCTTCCAGATCGCCGATGACGATCCAATCACCGAGTTGGAAAGGCCGGTCGATCAGCACGGTCACCGAGCCGAAGAGATTCTCCACCGTGTCCTTGGCGGCCAGGGCGAAGGCCAGACCACCGAGGCCCAGACCGGTGACCAGGCTGGCGATGGGAATGTCCAGGTTCTGGGCCACGAAGACCAGACCGAAGGCCACGACGATGATCTTCAGCGCACGGCGTACCAGGGGAACGAGCAGGTCGTCGAGCTTGGACTCGGTTTCGGCTGTGAGCGAGGCGAAGTACTCCGCCGCCACATCCACCAACCGATAGGTCGCCCACACCCCCGCCACGGCCATCAGAACCTGGATCGCCGGGTCGAGCACCCCGATGACGTTGATCGGCAGATCGAGCAGCGGAAGCAGCAACGACCAGACGACGGTCATGGTCAGGATGCCGAGGGGCGCCTCGAAGCGGGTGATCACCGCCGCATCCACCCGCTGCAATCGCCGGCCGAGCAGCCTCCGGATGCGCACCCCCACCAGGTAGCGCAGGACGCGGTCGATCACAACCCCCAGCAGGACCAGGGCGAGCAAGGCCAACCACTGCCAGTTCTCGATCAGAAAGGTGCGCTCGATCAGCGAGGCGGGCATGCGAGAGCGCAGCAGATCGGCCACCGAGGGCTCCACCCCACCACCACCGTCGAGACCTCCGACGAAGGCGCGGTCGCGTACCGACTCCAGCAGCTCCGGCAGGGCTTCCCGGGTGCGCCGGGAGAACAGCCAACGCCCGTTGTCCGCCCGCTCGAGAACGATCGCTCCCGCCGGGAAGGTACGCCAGACGTAGAGCGGATCGTTCCACTGGTCGGGGAGCTGCTGGAGATCGACCCACTCGGTCTTGTCGAGGAAGATCTTCAGATCGCGGGCGAACTTGCGACCCGCCTCCTCCCGGGCCGCAGGGGGCAGGTCCGCCAGGTCGAGGCAGGAGACAGCGTCGCGCAGCCGCTCCTTTTCGCCCTTGCGCACGGCGACCATCGCATCGAGAAAGGTGCTGAAGGTGGCCCGCGGAGAGGCCAGGGTCTCGGGCACGGCGCCTGGCACCTGGTCGGCAGCCAGGGCCGCCCACGGCACCACGGTAGCCAGCAGCAGGGCGGCGACGATCCGGAACCCGGAAGCGCGCCGAACGGGAACCGTCGGGTACAGCATCGCTCGACTCCTCAGAACTGTGGTCTGGATGGATCGACCCCGACAAGGCTAGCCCGGATCCTCCGCGAGGGACAGCAGGCGCAGGCGTTGCTTGTTGCCCTCGAGACTGACCGCGAGTTGGAAGCCGGCATCCGGGTAGATCCCATGTACGAGCGAGGCCACGTAACGCCTGGCGGTGGACAACGAGCCGTCTCGAAGACCGATGCGCAGAATCTCGTACTCACCCCTGGGCCCGGCCACGAAGTAGCGCGTCTGCCGGCGACGCTCGGCGAGCAGGGGCGCGAGCCGGCGATAGCATTCGACGGCTCGCGCGAAGTGCCGCTCGAGGTAAGAGCCACCCTCGCCGGTCCGAGACCCGCTGAAGATCGTCGCAGGACGCTGCCTGACGTTGACGTTGGGAATGA
>JALTMS010000341.1 GCA_027001345.1 Acidobacteriota bacterium
CCCTCGCCCCCTCCCTGGCCAAGGCCGCCGCAGCGGAGGTGGATCCGGCAGGCCGGCTGGTGCTGGCCCTGGCCCCGGAGACGGCCAATCTCTGGCAGGCCCGGCTCAGCTCCGAGGCCGCCCGAGCCTCCCTGGCCGAAGCCGCCGAGAAGATCACCGGCAACAGGCCCACCGAGGTGGTGGTGGAGACCCGGGGCTCGGGCAGCGCGCCGCCGGCCCGTACTTCGCGCCGGGAGCTGATGGACCGGGCTCGCAAGGATCCCGTGGTCAAGGCCCTGTTCGATCGATTCGGCGCGGTCGTGATCGACACCCAGCCCCTCGAGGGCGGCAAGGAGACGTGACGATGTTCCCCCAGGGAAAGATGGGAAAGATGCTCGCCAAGGCCCAGAAGGCCCAGGCCAAGATCCAGGAAGACATCGCCGCCCTGCGAGTGGAAGGCAGCTCCGGGGGCGGCATCGTCAAGGCCCTGGTCGATGGCAACAAGACGGTTCTCGACCTGGTGATCTCGGCCGAAGCTCTGGAAGACGCCACCCCCGCCGAGGTGGCCGACCTGGTGCTGGCTGCCATTACCGACGCCCAGCGCAAGGCTCAGGCCGAGGTGGAGAAGAAGATGAACGACCTCGCCGGCATGCTGGGCTTGCCCCCGGGCATGGGCCTGTGACGGCCGAGCGATGTCCTTGTGGCCCGCCCCCCTCGAAGAGGTGATCGAGCGGCTCACGCGGCTGCCCGGCATCGGCCCCCGCAGCGCTCAGCGTCTGGCCTTCCACCTCGCCCGGACCGATGGGGCCGAGGTGCGGGCGCTGGCAGCGGCCATCGAAGCCCTGCCGGAGGCTCTGCGCCACTGCACGATCTGCGGCCATCTGGCCGACGCGGAGACCTGCGGGATCTGCCGGGACAGCCGGCGTGACCCGCAGGTGATCTGCGTCGTCGAGCAGTCGGACAATGTGGCCGCCATCGAGCGTTCGGGAGCCTTCCGCGGGCTGTACCACGTGCTGGGTGGGGCGATCTCCCCACTGCGCTCGGTGGGCCCCGAGGATCTGCGCATCGAGACACTGCTCGAGCGGCTCGAGGGCGGCACCGTCACCGAGGTGATCCTGGCCACCAATCCCACCGTGGAGGGCGAGGCCACCGCGCTGTACATCGCCCGCCGGCTGGCGGACCGCGAGCTGACGGTCACCCGCCCGGCCACCGGCCTGCCCGTCGGCGGCGAGCTGGACTACGTCGATCGCAGCACCCTGGCCCGGGCTCTCGAAGGTCGCCGGTCCCTCTGACCCGATCCCGAAGTGAAGACCGTCGGCCGCGGTGGCTGGGGTTTGCTCCGCCTCGCGCTGGACCCTAGATTCGCGCCGACGGGGTTTTGCGCGCCGAGCGGAGACTGTCGATGGTTGCAAGCGACCTGATTCTTCACGAGGAGGAGTTCCTCAAGGTCACCTCGCTGGCCGAGAGGCTGCTGAGGGATTCGAACTCCCGCTTCGTGGCCCTGATCGACCGCAACGGCCAGCCCATCGCCTCAGCCGGAGACCTGCCCGGAGTGGACCGCACCGCCCTGGCCTCCCTGGCGGCGGGCAACGTGGCGGCCACCGAGGGGCTGGCCTCGATGATCGGCGAGGAGAGCTTCACCTGCCTGTACCACGAGGGCGATCGGGAGCACCTGCACATCTCGTCGGTGGGCCAGGCGGGCATCCTGCTGGTGACCTTCGACGAGCGCTCCTCTCTGGGCCTCGTGCGGCTGCGAGTCCGGCAGATCACCCCGGAGATCACCCACGTCTTCGAGACCATGCTCGAGAAATCCCGCCACGCCGCCGAAAGCGGAGAGAGCGCCGGCGCGCCGATGGCGGAGATCACCGACGACGACATCGACAGCCTCTTCGGCGACAGGATCTGACCGCCATGCCGTTCATCAACTACGCAGCCCGGGAAATCACCTGCAAGCTGGTCTACTACGGACCGGGGCTGGGCGGGAAGACCACCAACTTGCAGTGGATCTACCAGAACACCCAGCGCGAGGCGAAGGGCAAGATGGTCACCCTGGCCACCGAGTCGGAGCGGACCCTCTTCTTCGACCTGCTGCCCCTGAGCCTGGGCAAGATCCGCGGCTTCTCCACCCGCTTCCAGCTCTACACGGTGCCGGGGCAGATCTTCTACGACGCCTCGCGCAAGCTGATCCTCAAGGGCGCCGACGGCGTGGCCTTCGTGGCCGACTCCCAGGCCGCCCGCTTCGAGGCCAACGTCGAGTCCCTGCGCAACCTCAAGCTGAACCTCGAGGAAAACGGCCTGGATTTCGAGACGATTCCCTACGTCTTGCAGCTCAACAAGCGGGATCTGCCCACAGCCCTGCCCGTCGAACAGCTCGTCGAGGCCCTGCGCTGCCGCAACGAGCCGGTCTTCGAGGCCATCGCGCCCCAGGGCGTCGGCGTCGTGGAAACCCTCAAGGCCCTGGTCAAGCAGTCCCTCTCGCGGCTGAAGGCCGGAGCGCCCGCCACCACCCGCGTGTAGCCCTTTCGAGAACTCCCGGAGAACTTCGCCTATCCTTGGGCGTGGCCTGATGCGTCCACCCGGGAGCCGACTGATGAGCCTGCCATCGATCAACCCCGCCACCGGGGAGGTACTGGGGACCCTGGAGACCTGGTCTGCCGAGCAGGTGGAGCAGGCCCTGGCCGCCGCCGGCACCGCTGCGAGGGCCTGGGCTGCTACGCCCCTCGCGGCCCGCTGCCAGGTGGTCGCCCGTGCTGCCCAGGTCTTGCGGGACCGACGGGAAGAGCTGGCGCGCACGATGACCCTCGAGATGGGCAAGCGCGTCACCGAGGCCCGGGCCGAGGTGGACAAGTGCGCCTGGGTCTGCGAGCACTACGCGGAGCACGGACCGGCCTACCTCGAGCCGGAGGTCGTGGCCAGCGATGCGGGCCGCAGCTACGTGGCCTTCCAGCCCCTCGGCGCCGTGCTGGCGGTGATGCCCTGGAACTTCCCCCTCTGGCAGGTCTTCCGCTTCGCCGCGCCGGCCCTGGTGGCGGGCAACGTGGGCCTGCTCAAGCACGCCTCGAACGTGCCCCGCTGCGCGCTGGAGATCGAGCGCGTGTTTCGCACCGCCGGCGCCCCCGAGGGAGTGTTCACCACGCTGATGATCCGCGCCTCGGCGGTGGCGCCGGTGATCGCCGATCCGCGGGTGCGCGCGGTGACCCTCACCGGCTCCGACCCGGCCGGGCGCCAGGTCGCGGCAGAGGCGGGCCGGGCGCTGAAGAAGACCGTGCTCGAGCTGGGGGGCTCGGACCCCTTCGTGGTGCTCGAAGACGCCGACCTGGACCTGGCCGCCGAACAGGGGCTGCTCTCGCGCTTCCTCAACGCGGGCCAGAGCTGCATCGCCGCCAAGCGCTTCATCCTGGTCGAGACCATCGCCGAGGCCTTCCTCGAGCGCTTCCGCGACCGGGTCGAGCAGCTCCGGCCCGGCGACCCCCTCGACGAAAGCACCACCCTCGCCCCCCTGGCCCGCCACGACCTGCGAGAGGAACTCCACGAGCAGGTGAAGGACTCGGTGGCCGCCGGCGCCCGGGTACTCTGCGGCGGCGAGCCCCTGCCCGGCCCCGGCGCCTTCTATGCGGCGACGATCCTCGACGCCGTGCGCCCGGGCATGCGGGCCTACGAGGAGGAACTCTTCGGCCCCGTCGCCGTGGTGCTGCGCGCCCGGAACGAAAGCGAGGCCCTGCGCCTGGCCAACGACACCCCCTTCGGGCTGGGCGCCGCCGTATTCAGCGGCGACACCGCACGCGGCGAACGCTTCGCTCTGCAGATGGAGGCCGGCGCCGCCTTCGTCAACGGTATGGTCAAATCCGACCCCCGCCTGCCCTTCGGCGGCATCAAGCTCTCCGGCTACGGGCGCGAGCTGGGCCGCGAGGGCATCCGCGAGTTCGTCAACATCAAGACCGTCTGGATGCGCTGAACGTCGCGGGCTCGCTGCACGGCTACCGCAGCCATTTTCGTCGCTCGAAGGGTTTCGCCATACCTGAAGTGGTTTCTTGTTAGACTTTTCTTCGATTCGCGGCGGCGGGAGCGAGATGGCGGCCATGATGCGAGGCGTGGGGACCCCGGTGAAATGGAAGGTCATCTTCTGCTGCGCCCTCGCGCTTCGAGTTCTGCAAGCGGCCGGAGCGGAAACCGATATCCAGGAGTCGGAGGTGGTGATCGAGGCTGAGTCCTCGCTGGTGCTTTTCGATGTCTTCGTCTCTCAGGCCGATGGCAGCCCCCTGCCCGGACTCTCCGCGGAGGATTTTCGCCTCCTGCTCAGTGGCAAGCCCTGGCCGATCGTCGCTGTCGATGATTACTGCCTCGCAACAGTCGACAGCAACCTTCCTGCGGACTTACCCACGGACACCCGGAAACCCACTCGACAGGCCCCTGCGCCGCCTCCCGGGAAGGTCGAGGACCCGATCAGCTTCGTGATCTACATGGATTACTCGCAGCTCACCCTCCAGGGCCGAGGCCGTGCAACCGACGCGGCGATCGGCTGGCTCGAGCAGTCGAAACCTCCTGGGGCCAGGGTCATG
>JALTMS010000342.1:0-3536 GCA_027001345.1 Acidobacteriota bacterium
CAAGTGGAGGAGAGCCATTGTTCCTGGCGGCTTCCGCAATGATCGCCGCTGAAGTCGGGCTCGAGCACCGGCATCGGTAACCACGCCGGGCCATTCCCGCGCAAGAAGGCCGAGGCGCAGCTCGTCTCCGTGAAGGTGGGGCGGCACTCGAAGTGTTGCCGGGGGAAACGTTTCGAAAGGTAACACTACACACCCGGGATCTGCTCCGACAGGAGCGTAAATGGGACCTTTGCAGTGACTTGCGGTCCCGCTGCGACGTGGCACGGCGATTGCTTGAGCAAGAGGCGGAGACCCGGGGACACGCGCCTCGATCGGCGAGGACGGGTGGTTCCAGTGGAGGGATGGCTGCGTTGTCCTACAAGGCTGAACAAGCCCATTTGCCGGCGCTGCCGTCGCGCGCGAGTTGTGGCGAGCAGCGGCGGTCGCTGCAGTGGCTCGAGACCAATTTCCCCTGCCGGGCGGCTTGCCCGGTGGGCACCAATGCGGGGGGATACGTCACCCTGATTGCCCGGGGCATGTATCGCGAGGCCTACCATCTGGCTCGCAGCCCCAATCCTTTCGCCTCCGTTTGTGGGCGCATCTGCGCTCATCCCTGCGAGGTGGCCTGTCGTCGAGGCCACATCGATGCCCCGGTGTCGATTCGTGCCCTCAAGCGCTTCGTCACCGAACGTCAGGGCGTGGAGAGCGCTGCGAACTTCGAGGAGATCCTCGAAATCGTCGAGCGTCCCCGGCCGGTAGCCAAGAAGCCCGGCAAGGTGGCGATCATCGGTGCCGGACCCGCCGGCCTGGCCTGCGCGCACGACCTGCGGCTGATGGGCCACCAGGTGACGATCTACGAGAGTTCGACGGTCGCCGGTGGCATGATGCGCCTGGGAATCCCGGAATATCGCCTTCCTCGAGAGGTCTTGCAGGCGGAGATCGAGTTCATTCGCTGGCTCGGCGTCGACATCCGCTATGGATGCAAGGTCGGCCGAGACATCGACTTCGAGGAACTCTGTCGAACCCACGATGCGGTCTTCATCGGTACGGGCTGTGGTCGCGGGCGACGCCCCCCCGTCGAGGGCGGTGATCTCGAAGGGGTGCTCGATGCGGTGCATTTCCTGGCCGCGGTCAACATCGGCGAATCGGTGGAGATCGGACAGCACGTAGTGACCGTTGGCGGCGGCAACGTCGCCTTTGACGTGGCCCGCACGGCTCGTCGTTTCGGCGGCACCTCGACCCCGGACGAGCCGCATCACAACCTGGTGGTGGATGCGGCCGTCGTGGCGGGTCGGTTGCTGCACAAGCAGGTGACGCTCCTTGCGCTCGAGAGCGAAGAGGAGATGCCGGCCGATCCCGAGGAGATCGTCGAGGCCTCCCAGGAACGGGTCGTCGTTCAGCATCGGCGCGCGATCAAGGAGATCCGGGGCAAGAACGGTCGCGTGGAGAGCGTCATCACGCTCGACGTGGCTCGAGTCTTCGACGAGCAGGGAAGGTTTGCGCCGGAGATGATCCCCGGCACCGAGCGCGAGGTGCCGTGCGACAGCGTCATCTTCGCCACAGGCCAGATCGCGGATCTCTCCTACCTCGGTGAGAACTCGGGCATCAAGCTTTCCCCGCGTCACACGGTGGAGGTCGATCGTACTACCCTGGCGACCAGCCGTAAGGGGGTCTATGCCGGTGGTGATACCGCCTTCGGTCCACGAATCGTGATCGAGGCGGTGGCCGACGGCCGTCGTGCGGCTCGCTCGATCGATACCCAACTCACCGGGCGTAACGATGAGCCGGTCGAGCATCTGCTCTACCGCTTCCAGGCTCACGGCTACGACCATCCCTTCGCGCGTGGCGACTACGAGCTACTCGATCGAGGCCGGGTGCCGATGATCGAAGGCGAGGAGCGCCTGACATTCCGCGCGGTCGAAATCGGTTACGACGAGGGCCAGGCTCGCCGGGAAGGCGCCCGCTGCCTGCACTGCTGGATCAACACCGAATTCGACTCGCTGCTGATCGAGGGCTCCCAGTGCATTCAGTGTCGCGGCTGCGTCGATGTTTGCCCCGAAGGTTGCATCGATCTGCTCGACATGACCCGTGTCTCGATGGTGCCTACCGCGAAATCCACGGAACTCCAGACGCTGATTTCCGGTGCGGGCGTCGCGCTGATCAAGGATGAAACCCGCTGCATCCGCTGTGGATTGTGCGCCCGTCGCTGCCCGGTCAACTGCATTCGAATGGAGGGGTTCTACCGCACCGATGAATTCCCACTGCTGAACCTGGCCGATCACGTCGTTTGACGATGGAGACTCCCGCATGAAGTTGCTTGACGACCTGTCGCTTCCCGAGAGCCCGCAATCAACCACCCGCCGTCGATTCCTCTCGACCACGACCCTCGGTGCCCTGGGAGTCACGCTCGCTGGAACTCTCGCGATCTGCGGTCGCTTCCTCTGGCCGAGCGTGCTCTTCGAGGCACCCTCCCGCTTCCTCGCCGCCCGCATCGGAGATGTCCTCCGGCGGCCGATCCTCTTTCTCCGCAAGCGGCGCGTGTATGTCGTCAGGGATGAGCGGGGCGTGTTTTCGGAGAGCGCCGTTTGTACGCATCTCGGCTGCCTGACGCGACCCAATCCGGGCAACGACGGTTTCTTCTGTCCGTGCCACGGCAGCCGCTTTGCTCTCGACGGTACGGTCATCAAGGGTCCGGCGCCGGACCCGCTGGCGCATTTCAAGACCGAGCAACGTGACGAGCATCTCTGGGTAGACGTTTCCGTGGAGGAAGACCGCGATGTCCGTATCAAGGTCTGATCGCCTCGAGCCGCCGGTGGTGCCTTCCGGCGACCGCCCGCGGGGCTTCTTCCTCCGGATCTATCGGAGCATCTTCCGCCACTCGCTACAGGACACGCCGCGCAACCGCTCGCTGGTCGTGTTCATGAACTTCTTTCTGCACTTTCATGCCGTCAAGGTGCGTCGGCGGGCGATGGCATTCCGGCAGACCTTCTATCTCGGCGGTCTGACGGCTGCGGCCTTCGGACTGCTGACCGCCAGCGGACTGCTGCTGATGCTCTACTACCATCCCTCGGTTCCCCGGGCCTATGCCGACATGAAGGATCTGGCCTACGTCGTGCCGATGGGTATGTTCATCAGGAATTTCCATCGTTGGACGGCCCACATCATGGTCGCGCTGGCCTTCCTCCACATGCTGCGCGTGTTCTATGCCGGCGCTTACCGTCCTCCTCGGGAGTTCAACTGGGTGATCGGCATCATGCTGCTGATGGGCACGCTGCTGCTGTCCTACACCGGCTATCTGCTGCCGTGGGATCAGCTCTCGTACTGGGGGGTGACGGTCGGCACCAATATCCTCAAGTCGGTGCCCGTGGTCGGCGACAAGATCCAGTTCCTGCTGCTCGGTGGCCGCGGCGTTGGACCCAACGCATTGATTCGTTTCTATGTGCTGCACTGTGTGTTCCTTCCGGCATTGCTGGTTGGCGGGATCGGCGTTCACATCTGGCGCATTCGGAAAGATGGCGGCCTGTATCTCTCCGAGCGGAAGCAGAAGGAGGGTGAAG
>JALTMS010000342.1:3546-4522 GCA_027001345.1 Acidobacteriota bacterium
GGGAGATGGCCGGAACTTCGTGGCAGATCCAGGTGCTCCCAGCGGGCCGACAGCGGTACGGTTGACCGTCGTCGAGCAGGAGAGCGCCCACCCGCTGCTGGATACGACGACCGAGGAGTGGGTCAGTACGGTCCCGCATCTGCTAGTGCGAGAAATCGCAATCGTCTGCCTGCTGGTGGCCTTCGTCGCGCTGCTGAGCTATGTCGCCGATGCGCCGCTGCTCGACATTGCCGATCCGTCCAAGACGCCGAATCCGTCCAAGGCACCATGGTACTTTCTCGGCCTGCAGGAATTGCTCCATTACTACCCGCCGATGATTTCCGGCATCTTGTTGCCCGGGCTGGTGATGGCCGCGTTGATGATCGTGCCCTACTTCGACATCAACATCGAGCGACCGGAGTTCCTCTCCGGCGCTCACTACCGCCGGCATCTGGCCTTGGTCTGGCTCATCAGTGTCGTGATGATCGTGGTCTTTCTCGTCTCCTCCCACGCGGGGCCGGTCTGGCCTCTGATCGGCACGACAGCAGCGACGGCGATGGGAATGACCTTACCGATGCTGATCGGTCAGAAGAAGGGCCCCGGGCAGTGGATCGCGACACGCAGTCTGCCTTTCTGGATTTTCACCTGGTTCGTGATTTCCGCAATCGTTCTGACGGTGATCGGGACCTTCTTCCGAGGGCCGGGTTGGGGCTTCGTGCTGCCCTGGGAGGGTGGACTCTATGTCTGATCTGTCTTCCGATCAGGGAGCGCGGTGGGCGGCACGGTCGTTGTTTCGCTGGCGGGTGGCGGCGGCGTTGGCAGCCGTCGTGATGCTCGCCGCTCTGGCCTGGGCGCCGACCAAGGAGTTCTTTCGGCCCTGGAGGGCGGTGCAGGAGCGCTACAACTCCCTGGCCGCCGCCAGGGGGCTCGATCCGGTCCCGGTGCAGGTGCGCCAGACGTGGTTTGCGGAGGTCGGCAAGGCCGATCGCTGTGGCAC
>JALTMS010000343.1 GCA_027001345.1 Acidobacteriota bacterium
CTGGTTCTTCCGGCGCGACAAGCGAAGAGGTGTGCGCGCCTTCTTTGACTGGCTCGACCGGGAGTTCGACCGCTGCCCCCTCAATGGGTTGATCGTCTACCCCGAGGGCACCCGCAACCGAAGCGATGAGCCTCTGCCGCTGAAGGGAGGCATGATTCATTACGCCTTTTCCCGACGGCTGCCGATCCAGATCATCGCCACCCATCGCACCGAGCGCGTGGTCAACGAGGCGGAGTGGACCTACCACTATGACCAGGTGGTGCCCTACCGCATCGAGCCGCCGATTGATCCGGCCGATTTCGAGGATCGGCGCGCCTTCCACCGGGCCGTCGAGCAGGCCTTCGGCCGGGCGTTCCACGAAGTCACTGTGGGACCGCTGCCCGGGGTGTCCTCCGGGTCCGACGACCGCTGAGCCGGGCCAGCCGACCGCTGGCTCGCCCGTGCGCGCTCGGCGCAAGCTTCGGCCCTCGCAGAACGTAGTGCCGACGGTAAGATGCATACTCATGCTGCGCAGGCGCCGGCCGCGCGAGGAGGCATAGAGGTGGAGCAGGCAATCCTACTGGAAGGCATCCGCAAGACCTTCGGCGAGAAGGTGGCCGTGGACGACTTCGATCTGGTGGTTCCACAGGGCAAACTCTACGGCTTCATCGGTCCCAATGGCGCGGGCAAGACCACCACGATTCGTATGATCATGTCGATCCTCTTCGCCGACCGGGGCCGACTCTCGGTGCTCGGCCGCCCCTCGGCCCTCGAGGCCAAGGATCGCATCGGTTACCTGCCCGAAGAGCGTGGCCTGTACAAGAAGATGAAAGTCGCCGCCTTTCTCGAGTTCATCGCTCAACTCAAGAATGCTCCCCGCAAAGGACTACGACGCCGTGTGATGAGCTGGCTCGACCGGGTCGGCCTGGCAGACGTGGCGAAGAAGAAGTGCGAGGAGCTTTCCAAGGGCATGCAGCAGAAGATCCAGCTCCTGTCTTCGATCATCCACGAACCCGAACTGCTGATTCTCGACGAGCCCTTCAGTGGTCTCGACCCGGTGAACATGCACCTACTGCGCGAGCTGGTCCTCGAACAGCACCAGCGAGGCGCAACGATCGTCTTCTCGACCCATGTGATGCAACAGGCCGAACAGCTCTGCGAAAACATCGTGATGATCAACAACGGCCGCAAGGTGCTCGACGCCCCGCTGGAGGAGATCCGCCGCCGTTTCGACCCACGGGCCCTGATCCTCGAACCGCTCGAGGCCGATGCCGACCTGGCGCCGGTACGAAACCTGTCCTGTGTCGAAGAGGTGAAGAACACGCCGCAGGGCGCGAGAGTCGGCCTGGTCGAAGGCACCGATCCCTCCGCGGCCATCGCCGCCATCGCTGCCGCCCTGCCAGTAGCCCGCGTGGAAGTTCACCGACCGAGCCTGGAGGAAATCTTCATCGAGATCGTCACCGGTGATCGCCACGCCTCCGACGTCCGAGCCCAGAACTTGCGTGCCGCCTTGCGGGACCCGTCCCAGGGAGGTGTCCGGTGAATATCTCGCGCGTCGTCTGTGTCGCCCAGCGTGAATTCTTGGCCACCGTTCTGACCAAGGGGTTCCTGATCGGGGTGCTGGTGCTCCCCCTGATCGTGGTCATCATGGCCGTGGCGATGCCGATCCTGATCAACGAAGAGGCGCCGAGTATCGAGGGCGAGATCGCCGTCATCGATCCCACCGGAGAGGTCCTGCCGGCGCTCAGCGAATACCTTTCTCCCGAGGCGATTGCCGCCCGGCGCAGCGAGGAGACGGCTGCGGTCGCCGAGGAACTGGCCAACCGGGCCAAGCTTCCCGAAAACAACGCCGTCGGTGGAGCCCTCGATGAGGCGGTGAAGAAGAGTCTCGGGGAGGTCCCCCTGTTCCACATCACGCCCCTCGATCCCCACAGTGCCGAGATCGAGCAGGAAAAACAGGCCCTGCTGGCCGATGCCGAGGGTGCCGAGCGCCGGCTGGCGCTGGTGATCGTCGATGACAATGCCGTCAGCGAGAATGCCAGTGGCGAATTCGGCTCCTACAAGCTCTTTGTTCGGGGCAAGCTCGACGACCGCATCGTCAAGGAAATCCGTTCCGGCCTCAAGCGCTCGATCATCAGAGCACGGATCGAAACCCATGGCATGAATCCGGAAACCATCAGCCGGCTGACCCGCGTCAAGCGGGTTGCCGCCACGACGGTCACCGAAGCCGGAGAGAAGAAGTCGAACGAGGTACTGAACATCCTCGTGCCCATGGGTTTCATGGGCCTGCTGCTCGTCTCGGTGATGACCGGCAGCCAGGGCCTGATGACCTCCACCATCGAGGAGAAGTCCAATCGGGTGGTGGAGGTGCTGCTCTCGGCGGTCTCGCCGATGGAGCTGATGACCGGCAAGATCCTCGGCCAGATGGGCGTCGGCCTGGTGATGCTGGTGATCTACGCCGGTATGGGCATCTTCGGCCTTTCGGCCTTCGCGGTGCTGGGACTGATCGACCCGATGCTCTTCGTGTTCCTGATCGTCTTCTACGTCATTGCCTACGCCACTCTCGCAGCGCTGATGGGAGCGATCGGAGCGGCGGTCAACGAGATGCGCGAAGCCCAATCTCTGATGACGCCGGTGATGCTGATCGTGATGATCCCGTGGCTGCTGTGGATGCCGATCAGCCGGGACCCCAACTCCACCTTCGCCATCGTGCTCAGCTTCATCCCACCGATCAACACCTTCGTGATTCTGATTCGCATGGCATCAACGGCGCCGCCTCCCTTGTGGCAAGTTCTGCTCTCGGTGCTGGTAGGCATCGGTGGGGTCTACGTGGCATTGAAGATTGCGGCCAAGGTCTTCCGTATCGGACTGCTGATGTACGGCAGGCCGCCGAGCTTCAAGACCTTGTTGCAGTGGGTGCGCATGGCAGACGTTTAGCGGGCGCACAGACGGCGCCGGCCGCGTGCCCGCAGCAGAAGAACGCATGAACTGTCCGAGCCAGGTCAGAAACCGACGAAGTTGGCACCGCAATCGACGAAGTGGGTCTCACCGGTCACCGCGGTGGACAGGTCCGAGACCAGGTAGACCGCCGCACCACCGACCTCGCCACCCTCCACGTTGCGCTGCAGGGGCGCCCGGCGCGCATCGTGGTTGAGCATGTTGCGAAAACCCTTGATCGCCGCGGAGGCCAGAGTGCGCAGGGGACCACCCGAGATGCTGTTGACGCGAATCTTGTCCGGCCCCAGATCCTGGGCCAGATAGCGCACACTGCTCTCGAGGGCAGCCTTGGCCACCCCCATTGCGTTGTATCCGGGAACGGCCCGCTGGGCCCCGAGATAGGTCATGGCCAGAATCGAACCCCCGCCGCCCGCTTTCATCTGCTCGCGGGCATGACGCGCCATGGAGACCAGGGAGAAGACAGATACGTCCATCGCCGTCAGAAAGCTCTCGCGCGGCGTGTCGATGAAATTGCCCGGCCGCAGATATTCCTTGTCGGCAAAGGCGATGGAGTGGATGACGAAGTCCAGCCGCTCGTGGTCGCGGCGATAGGCCTCGAAGGTCGCCTGCAGACTGCCCGGCTTCGAGCAATCACAGGGATGGATCCATTCTTCTCTCAATTCGAGGGCCTCGATCGCCAGCCGGGCGCGAGCCTCCATCTTCTCTCCGGGAAAGACTCCGAACGCGCAACGCGCACCATGATCGATCAGCGCGCGGGCGATATGCCAGCCATAGGAGCGCTCGTTGGCCACACCGAAAATGATCCCCTGCTTACCCTCGAGTAAGTTATTCACGATCACACCTCATTGCGGATTGTTCGGCCATCGGGCCCCGGAATGGACGTGAAGCTACAAGATTGCCCGATGCTTGGCAAACTCAGGCTGGAGCCACCGGGCAAACGACGACCAGACACGCCGGAGGCCCACGTGGTGCGTCCCGAAGATCGGCGTGTGGTGAACCCCGGCCCCATTCTGTCCGTCGATGATGCTCGAGATGTCCGGCAGCAGGGCCGATCCACCGCGGGCCGTGATCCCCAGGCGGTCTCCTCTCCCGCCTCGGGCGCATCCTCCCGCACCGCAAGCCGGTGCTCGTCGATCCGATCTGCCCGGTTTCCACCCGTAACATCCCGGAAAAAGTTCCGAGTGAGCCACTTCTCTCCCCTGGCAGGCCAGTTTTCGTTTGCCGGGTGGGTTAGTTTTGGCTTACCGCGCTCAGCGAATCCAGGTGAGGAACCGGTCAGCGTGCAGATACGACGTTTCCGCTGACAGGCTCATGCACCGTGCGGCTTGGAGCCCTCGCGTTGATAGTCGTTGCCACTCCGCGTCGAACAAGCACTGGGCCGAGGATGCGACAGGCCGCATCGTCCCGGCGCCGCGAGTCGTTTCGGCACAGCCGCACCAGCCATCTTCCTTCAGGGACGGAGAGGATCTTTCCCTCCCATAGTCCTTGGCCTCGTGGCGCGCTGGCGAAGCTGGCGAGTGCGCTTCTGCACCGCTATCGAACTGGTCAGCCAACTCGAACAGGCGCAACAGCAAGACTCCATC
>JALTMS010000344.1 GCA_027001345.1 Acidobacteriota bacterium
CCTGCTCGCCGGTCTGATCCAGGCTCCCGAGCGTCTGACGCCCTTTCGGCATCCTCAGCGCGCGCGCAACCGACGCAACCACGTCCTGCGCCGGATGGCCGTCGAGGGCATCATCGAACCGGCCCTGGCCGAACAGGCCCAGAAGGCACCTTTGGGGCTAGTCGAACGTACCCCCACTCCACCCCGTGCGCCCTACTTCGTCGAGGAGGTGCGGCGCTGGCTGATGCGCCAGTACGGCGAGGAGGCCGTCTACCGCGAGGGGCTGGTGGCCCGCACGACTCTCGAACCGAAACTCCAGCAGGCTGCCGAAAACGCGGTGACCTGGGGCCTCGACCAGTACGGCCGCCGGCACAAGGAAGTGCCCGCACCCCACCCCCTGCCGAGCCAGGTCGATCCGGAGGACTACCGCGACCCCTCCTGGTACCAGACGATGGAGACCGGCAGCCAGGTGCTGGCCCTCGTCGAGGAGGTTTCCAAGGGCAGCGCCCGGGTCCGCATCGATCAGCGCAGCTTCGATCTGGGGCTCGAGGCCATCGGCTGGACGGGCAAGAAGAGCTTCGAGGGACTGCTCGAAGCCGGTACCCTGGTACCCGTGCGCGTGCTGGCCGTCGATGACCAGGGCCTGCCGAGCCGAGTCGATGTGGCTTCCGAAACCCGGGCTCAGGCCGCGCTGATTGCCATCGACGCGGCGACCGGCGACATTCTCGCCCTGGTCGGCGGCAAGGACTTCACCCGCAGCGAGTTCGATCTGGCCATGCAGGCGCGCCGGCAGGCCGGCTCGGCCTTCAAGCCCTTCATCTTCGCCTCCGCACTGGAGATGGGGCTGCTGCCCAACCAGCAGATCTACGACTCACCGACGGTGGTGGTGGATCCCGGCTCACCGGAGCCCTATCAGCCCGAGAACTACGAGCGCGACTACGAGGGCTACGTCACCCTGCGCCACGCCCTCGAGCATTCACGCAACATTCCGACGATTCGCTTGCTCGATGTGATCGGCTACCAGCCGGCGGTGGCAATGGCCAGACGGCTGGGTATCGCCACCAATCTCGAGCCCTACCCCTCCCTTGCCCTGGGAGCCTTCGAAGTCAAACTGGTCGATCTGGTGGCCGCCTATGCCGCCTTCGTCAACGGTGGCGTGCTGGTGCAGCCGCGGCTGGTGCGCGAGGTGCGGCATTCGGACCAGCGGGAGCTGTACCGCGCGGAGACCGAAGCCGAGGAAGTTCTCTCGCCGGAAGTCTCGGCGATGATGGTCTCTCTGCTGGAAGGCGTGGTGCTCCACGGCACCGGCCGTGGGGCCCAGAAGATCGGTCGCCCGGTGGGTGGCAAGACCGGTACGACCGACGAGTACACCGACGCCTGGTTCGTCGGCTTCACCCCGTCGATCGCCGTCGGCGTCTGGGTCGGCCTCGAACACAGGCAGACTCTGGGCAAGCGGGAAACCGGCGCACGGGCAGCGCTGCCGATCTGGAGCCGCTTTCTCGAACGCGGGCTCGAGGGAGAGCCGATCGAGGAGTTTCTCCGCCCACCGGGTGTCCGGCGCACCCTGATCGACGCCGCCACGGGACTGCGCTCCCGGCGCGGCGCCCCCTGCGGCAAGGTGATTCTCGAAACCTTCCCGCGGAATCGAGAGCCCCGCCGCACCTGTTCCGAGCGCGAGAACCAGCGCCTGGCCCTGCCCTACCCACTGCAGGTCTATCCCATCGATCCGAGCGGTGCATTGCTGATTCCTCCCTCCGATGCCGCCCGCCTGCTCTCGCTGGCCCCGGACCGCCTCTCCCTGCTACGGGGCGGTCGACGGCTGCGCTGGGCCTGGGGCAAGAAGAACGGCATCATCGACCTGGCCTGGAGCCCCGAGGAGTTACTGGCCTACTACGACGCTCTGCCCCAGGCCGCCGACGAGGCCGCTGCCCGGCGGGAGGCGATCCGCGAGTTCCGGGAAGAGTACGAGAAGAAGCTCGAGGAACTGCGGGCGGCAGGAGAAGACACCAAGGACCTGCCCGGGTGGAAGCAGGCCCTGCCCGCAGAGCTGCGTTCCGGCGTCGATGGCTGGCCGGCGGAGGTGTTGGTGGTCAATCGTTCCGGGCACCTGCGAGTGCCCCGCCATCCGGTCGACCCGGGGGAGGGCCGCTGAGCGACTCACCGCAACCGCCCGGACCGAACGTGCGCGCATTCTGCAGTGCTCAGGACGCTAGGGGGCTATGCTCGCAGCGGTAACCTCATGCGGTGGCCGGGATGCGGCAGATGCCCGCGTCACCGGGGTTGCCGGCCCGAAATCCTTTCTGCGCGAGGTGCACGGTGAACCGAAACCCACCCCTGATTCGACTGGTGTTCCTCGGGATCACGCTGCTGGTGCTGTCGGCTGTCGGCTGCGGTGTGGGTCTGATCGGGGGCCCCGGCGTGCGAGGATCGGGCGTCAAGGCGACCGAGGCCCGCCAGGTCGGTCCTTTTCGAGGGATCGATCTGCGCGGGTCCCTCGATCTGGACTGGCAGCAGGGCGACAAGCCCGGAGTCGAAGTCATTGCCGATGAGAACCTGCTCGACCTGGTGGTCACCGAGGTCCGCGACGGCACGCTGCTGGTCTCCACACGAGGATCCTGGCAGAGTCGGCTGGGCATCAGCATCCGCGTGACCAGCCCCGCGATCGAGAAGATGAGCATCTCCGGCAGTGGCGATGCCCGCCTCGAGGGTCTGTCCGGTCCGGAGCTGACCCTGCTGATCCGCGGCTCGGGCGACATCGTAGCCGGTGGTGAGGTGGATCGCCTCGAGATCAAGATCCAGGGCTCGGGCGACGTGCAGGCATTCGGCCTGCCGGCGCGGCTGGTCTCGGTTTCCATCGCTGGCAGTGGCGATGCCGAAGTCGATGTGGGCGAGGCGCTGGAAGCCTCGATCCACGGCAGCGGCGACGTGGTCTACCACGGCGAGCCCGACCGCGTCGAACGCCAGATCCGGGGATCGGGCGATATCATCCATCGTCCCCACTCCGAGCCCAGATAATCCATCACCCCTTCGTCCTGCGGATACGCGGCACGTAGCCCGAGGCAGGGGGCCCCTGGCGGCATGGCCCCACTGCACCCGGTTCCGGGCCATCCCCCCTCTCGCTACCTCTTCGCCGACCGGTGCCTATATTCGACCCGGTAGCGGCTCCCCGGCCGTACGGGCGCCTGGTGCCGGCGGCGGGGTCCGGGAAGAGAGGCCCATGATCCTGCTACCCCTCGGACTCGAAGACAGCGCGGTCCGCCGCCTGCCCTGGGTCACGTTCTCCCTGATCGGCGCCTGCACGCTGGCCTTCTTCGCCACCGGCTTCGGCAATCCTCCCGACCCGTCACGCGAGGCGATGGAGCGGGCCGTCGAGTACTTCATCGAGCATCCCTACCTGCAACTCGATCAGCGGCTGGACAGCCTGCTCTTCTCCGGCACCGACGAGGACACCCGACAGGCCCTGCTCGAGATGGCCATCACACAGACTCCCGAGCCCTCCGACGACACCGTGGTCGCGGGGCAGCAGCAGCGTCTCGATGCCCTGTCGGCGAAGGCCTTCGAGACCCTCGGCGAGCATCTCTACTTCCGCTTCGGCCTGGTGCCCAACCGAATTCGGCCCCTCGGACTGCTCGGTCACATGTTTCTCCACGGCGGCTGGATGCACCTGCTGGGGAACATGTTCATGCTCTTTCTCGTCGGCCCGTTCATCGAGGATGTCTGGGGTCGCCCCCTGTTCGCCGGCTTCTATCTCGGCAGCGGCGTGATCGCGGGGCTGATCTGGGCTGCTCGCCACCCCGACCTCTCCACCCCCCTGATCGGAGCGTCGGGCGCGATCGCCGGGGTGATGGGCGCCTTCTTCATCCGACATTTCGCTCACAAGATCCGCTTCTTCTACATGGCCGGGCTGGTGATTCGCGGCACCTTCTCCGCCCCGGCCTGGCTGATGCTGCCCTTGTGGCTCGGCCAGCAGGTGTTCATGGCAATGATGGTCGACGGACTGGGCATCGAAGGCGGCGTCGCCTACTGGGCCCACATCGGCGGCTTTGCGTGGGGAGCGGCCTTCGCCTTCGGCATCAAGCAGGCACGGATCGAAGAGCGCCTGATTTCGGGCAAGATAGAGAAAAAGATCACACTGGTCGACAATCGCGTGATCGAGGAGGCCCAACAGGCCCGCGCCGAGGGACGCATCGACGACGCTTACACGATGCTCGCCGGAGCCTGGAAGCAGGACCCCTCCAACCGAGACGTGGCCCTCTCCCTGTGGGACCTGGCTGTCAGCCAGGGCTGGGCAGCCCACGCCGTACCCGCCATCACCCGCTGCATCGAGCAGGAAGTACGCGACGGGGACATCGCCGCCGCCGTCGAACACTGGTACGAGGTCGTCGGCCAGGTCACCGACGTCCGCCCCGACCCCTCGCTCTGCCTGCGCATCGCGGGCCACCTCGCCGAGGCGGGCCACCAGCAGTGGGCCACCGACGCCCTGGCCCGCGCACTGGCCAACGAGCGTCCCCTGCCGGCCGCGATGGCGATCCGCATCGC
>JALTMS010000345.1 GCA_027001345.1 Acidobacteriota bacterium
GTGTTCGCCAACCCCGCCCTGGCCCGGACCCTCGAGATGCTGGCGGCGGGGGGGCGAAAGGCCTTCTACGAGGGGCCGATCGCCCGTGCCCTGGTGGCCTTCTCCGACGCACAGGGCGGCTTTTTCACCCTCGAGGATTTCGCCGAGCACCGCTCCGAATGGGTGCAGCCGATCAGCACCACCTACCGGGGGGTGGAAGTCTGGGAGTTGCCGCCCAACGGGCAGGGGCTCGCGGCGCTCGAGATGCTCAACATTCTCGAGCTGTTCGACGTTGCCGGCCTGGGTCGGGAGTCGGCGGATTTCTGGCACGTGATGGTGGAGGCCAAAAAGCTGGCCTTCGCCGACCGAGCCCGCTACTACGCCGACCCCGCGATGGCCGACGTGCCGGTCGAGGCCCTGCTGTCGAAGGACTACGCCCGTCGGCGCCGGGCGCGGATCCGCATGGATCGGGCGGCCAGGAGCGTCGATCCCGGCCATCCCGGCCTCGAGCAGGGCGATACGACCTACCTCGCGGTGGGCGACTCCCAGGGCAACCTGGTTTCCCTGATTCAGAGCAACTACACCGGCTTCGGCTCGGGTTACGTGGTGCCCGAACTCGGATTCGGCATCCAGAACCGGGGGGCGCTGTTCAACCTCGAACCGGGGCATCCGAATTCTCTGCAACCGGGCAAGCGGCCGTTTCACACCATCATTCCCGCCTTCCTCTCTCGCCGGGGCAAGCCGTGGTGCGCTTTCGGCGTGATGGGTGGCGCCACCCAGCCTCAGGCTCACGCCCAGATCGTCGTCAACCTGGTGGACTTCGGCATGAACCTGCAGGAGGCAGGCGATGCTCCGCGTTTCGTGCACTCGGGCTCTTCCCAGCCGACGGGCACCGAGATGAACGACGGCGGCGTAGTGCACCTGGAAAGCGGGATCGGCAGCGAAATCATCCGAGATCTGATTCGCCGGGGGCATCGCATCCAGCCCGCGGTGGGGCTCTACGGCGGCTACCAGGCAGTGTGCCGCGATCCTCGGACGGGAGTGCTCAGCGGGGCGACCGAGTCACGCAAAGACGGCCTCTCCCTGGGGTACTAGCGGCTTCAGGCGCCGGCCGTCGCCCCCTGGCGAGAATCGGCGAGGGTCTGGCGCAGGGTCTGCGCCGCCTCGGCCGTGCGCGAGCAGACCTGGCAGAAGCCGATGTAGTCCAGACCCAGACGCCGCGATGCGGCGAGGTCGATCTCCAGGCCCATGCCCTCGGCGCCCAGCCCTACGCCGATGGTCTTGGCCACCAGGTTCGCCACGACGACCGCATCGAGCAGGGGATCCTCCACCGGCAGGGGCGTATCGTGGTGATGGGCGATCCCGCGGCCAATGGCTTCGGGAAAGCCCCACTTTTCCGCGATCCGACCACCGACCTCTCCGTGGTCGCAGCCGAACAGGCGCCGCTCGGCTTCGACGAACGAGCAGTCTTCAGTGCGGCACAGTTCGATGACGGTTTCCATCTTCGCGTCGAGATAACGCACCATCAGCAACTTGCCGATATCGTGGAGCAGCCCGGCGACGGGAGCCATCGACGGGATGCCCGCCTCCGGCCGGGCGGCGGTGATCTCTCGTACCGCCTGGGCGGTGACCGCGGCGTGGAGCCAGATCTCTTCCTCGCTCAGGGCATACAGCGGCGCGGACGCGGCCAGCGCCGAAACGTGGGAGCCGAGGGCCAGGTTCAGCAATTCCGAAGTGCCGAGTCGGGTCACCGCATCCCGCAAGCGGGTGATCTCGAAGCGACCGGCGTAGAGCGAGGAGTTGACGAGCCGCAGGATATTGGCGGTCATCGCGGCGTCCTCCTCGATGATCTCGGCGACCTCGGCGAGGTGGACCTCCTCGTCGCCGAGGGCCTCGATCAGCCGCTGGACGCTGACCGGCAGGGGGTCGAGGTGTTCGATGCCATCGAGAATCTTTTCCGGAATCGCCATCAGCTCTGCCTCGAGTGGAAGGAAACCTGCCGAAGCTGTCTTTCTGCCGTGAGTTCCGAGCGCTCGCCGGGTCCTCTACAAGATCAAGCTCGGTCCTCGGCCTGCTGCCGTCAACTCGGCGAGGGTTGACCTCGGGCTGTGGTTTACATAGCGTGCCCTGATCGAAGCCATGACGAAGCCCACTGTCAGCGTTCTGCTCCTGACCTGGAACTCCCGCGATGTCGTGGGGGCGGCCCTGACTTCCATCTGGGCCCAGTCGTGTCCGCCGGACGAGGTGATCGTGGTGGACAACGCTTCGACGGACGGCACACCGGAGATGGTCGAGGAGATCGCCGGGGGCCGGGCGCGGCTGGTGCTCCTGACCCGCAATCTGGGCTACTCGGGGGGGTTCAACCAGGCGCTGCGTCTGGCCGGCGGGGATTTCTTGCTGTTGCTCAATCCCGACGTGCGTCTCGACCCCGATTTCATCGAGCAGGCTCTGCCGGGCTTCGACGACCCCCGAGTCGGGATCGTCGCGGGACTGCTGCTGCGTCCCGACCGCCGAACCGTCGACTCGTCGGGGCTCTTCCTCGCCCGCTCGCGGAAGACTCTCGATCGCGGCTTTGCCTCGCCCCTCGACGAAAGTCGCGACCGGGCCGGGCCCGTGCTCTCCGCCTGTGGCGCGGCTCCCTTCTACAGGCGGGCGATGATCGAGGACATCGCCGACGGACAGGAGTTCTTCGACAGCGGCTACTTCGCCTTCCGGGAAGACCTGGAGGTGGGCTGGCGCGCCTGGCGGGCCGGCTGGAAGGCCGTGTGCCGGCCGGAGGCGGTGGCGATCCACCTGCGTTCGGGCGGGGCGAGCCGCGGGCGTCTGGGGTTGGCATTCGCCCGGCCCCCGGCGCTCACCGCGCACATCATCAAGAACCGCCACCTCTCGCTGCTGCGTCACGATCGCCTGGGGAGCCTGCTGCTCGACCTGCCCTGGTGGCTGCCTCGGGAAATCGCGTACTTCGGGGCCTGCCTGCTGCTGCGCCCGCAGGTCCTGGTGGAGATCTGGCAGTACCGCTCGCTGTTGGCCCGGGCCTGGCGGCAGCGAAAGCATGATCGTCGCCGACGAGGTCAGTGGGGTGTTTGGAGCGATCGGGTACCCGCTCGCGGGTTGTGGAAGGTGGAGGGGGAGAGCCCATGATGGACGTGGCCTGGCCGCTGATCGCGGCGCCGGCTTCCTTCGTCGTGGCAGCGGTGGTGACCCGCGTGATGACGCCGCGGCTGATCGAGGCTGCCACCCGGCTGGGGATCGTCGATCGGCCGGATGGACAGCTCAAGACCCAGCGCCAGCCGGTGCCCTATCTGGGAGGTGTGGCCGTCGCCCTCGGGGTGCTGGTGGCTCTCGGCGTGACCTATCGCTTCGACCAGCAGGCCCTGGCCCTGCTGCTCGGAGGATCGATCGTGCTCGTGCTGGGGCTGATCGACGACCTGGGCTCCATCTCACCGTGGTCCAAGCTCGCCGGTCAGTTGCTGGCCGTGGCGGTGCTGATCCGGGCGGGAGTCAGTCTGCAACTCGTCTTTCTCCCTCCCTGGGTCAGCATTCCGCTGACGGTGCTGTGGATGCTCGCGGCGACCAATGCCTTCAACCTGATCGACATCATGGATGGTCTGTCGAGTGGCGTGGGAGCCGTGGCGGCGACGTTCCTCGCCGGCATCGCCCTTTACGGAGGCCAGGTGGCTCCAGCCTGCGTGGCGGCCTCGTTGGCCGGAGCCTTGCTCGGCTTTCGGCATTTCAACGTGGAGCCGGCGAGGATCTACCTCGGAGACACCGGCAGCCTGTTTGCCGGCTTTCTGCTCGGTGCTCTGGCCTTCGTCAACCACTACACCGGCGTGCACCGGATCGGTGCGCTGGCTCCGCTGCTGATTCTCGGCGTGCCCTTGTTCGACATGCTCTTCGTGATGTACATCCGCTGGCGTCGGGGGATGAGCGTGATGCTCGGTTCCCCCGACCACGTGGCCCTGCGCCTGCGCCGCTGGCGTCTTTCCACCCGGGCCACGGTGCGGGCCAACGTGGGGGTCGCCGTGCTGCTGGGAGCCAGTGGTGTGGCAGTCATGCTTCTGCCGGTGGTCTGGTCCGTGGCACTGATCGGCCTGCTGCTGATCGTCGCCCTGCTCGTCACCGCCTGGCTGAAAACCATCGACATGGGTCTGTGATTCGAGAAAGGTCCGACTCGACACGGTGCCTCGATCCGGTATCGGGTTTCGGCTGTCGTTTTTCTCCGAAACTCCCCATATTCTTCCTCGGAACGCCATACTCTCCCCCGGAATCCCCGATGGGGGATCCAAGAGGTGCACGACGCGATGATCGTCATTCTCGGAGCCGGACCGGCGGGCCTGTCGACGGCCCATCACTTGCGCTGCCTCGATCCGGGGGCCGAGGTGATCGTCCTCGAGCGAGAGCCTCACCCCGGCGGGCTGTGTGCCTCTCGGCGTCGGGGCGGGTTCACCTTCGATCTGACCGGGCACTACCTCCATCTGCGCGACCCGGAGATGAAGGAGCTGGTTTTCTCCCTGCTCGGTGACGAG
>JALTMS010000346.1 GCA_027001345.1 Acidobacteriota bacterium
GTCGGTAACCACCAGATCGACAGGCTCGGCCTCGAAGACCTCCAACGCCTGTTCGGCGGAAGACGAGCAGACGACCCGGTGGCCGTCGGCACGCAACGCCGCCCGCAGAACTTCGCGGATCCCCGCTTCATCGTCGACGACCAGAATCAAAGACACCTCTGGGTCCTCCCCTCGACAGTCGAGGCCAGGCCGGCTCCACGGTCTCCGGCGGCGGGGAGGATCAGCCGGATCTCGGTGCCGCGCCCCGGATGCGAGACCACCTGCACGCGCCCCCTCTGCTCCTCGATGATGCGGTAAACGATCGCAGCGCCGAGCCCCGAACCCTTCTCGAAGCGACCGTGAAACGGCTGAAAGATCGCCTTCAAGGTCGCGGCATCCATCCCGTGCCCCTCGTCGCGAAACGCCACCAGCACCTCGTCGCCACCGTGACCCTCGACCTGGATCGAAAGCGTACCACCGTCGGGCATCGCCTTGAGAGCATTGGAGGCCAGGTTCCAGAACACCTGCCGCATGCTGTCGGGATCCACCAGCGCCTGGGTGCTGCCGGGCCCGGCGAGTACCTCCACCCGATGGTCGGGATGCAGCTCGGGACTCTTGCGCAGCAACCGGCCGAGTTGCTCCATCATCTCGACCAGGTCGCAGGCACGGGGCTCGTGATCTCCCGGGCGCGCAAACTTGAGAAAATCACGAATGATCCGATCGAGCCGGTCCGACTCGCGCAGGACCACTTCCCGCAACCTCTGCGCCTCCTCCTCGTCGCTGCCGCCGCCGGAGAGAACCTGCACCGAGCCGCAGATCGCCGCGAGGGGATTGCGCAGCTCGTGAGCGATGCCGGCGGCCATCTCACCAAGGGCCGCCATCCGCTCACGGGTCCGAACCTGCTGCTCGAGGGAGGCGATCTCGGTCAGATCCTGGAAGACGATCAGCCAGCCCTGGTGCGCGCCCTCCGGGCCCTTGAGGTACGAGACGCTGAAGCCGAGGAAGAGCCGTTGACCGTCCGAGGGGCGCTGCCAGTCCCGTTCGAATCGGAAGCGGCGACCGGCGGCCAGATACTTGCCCGCTCCCTGAGGAAAGGACTCGGCCAGGTCGAAGATTTCCGCAGCACGACGCTGGTGGAGCTGAATCGGATCGGCCCGCAAGATCTCGAGTCCCGCCCGGTTGATGAAAGAGACGCGGCCCTCGGTATCGGTGGTCATCAGTCCCGTACCGATCGAGGCGACGATATCCGCATGCAACGCGCGCAGGGCGATCAGATCCTGTCGCTGCTCTTCGAGCTGCTCACCCTGCTGCTCGAGCCGATCAGCCAGCACACCCCCCAGAGCACCGAGAGCGGCAAAAGCCACCAGGTGGGAAACGGCCAGGTACAGCGCCCGACCCGGCGCCAGCTCGGTCGGCGGCAGATGCCACGACGACCAGGCCAGCAGCAGCGCGTAGAAGCCGCCCACGATGCCGGCTGCGTACACGCCGCCTCTCAATCCCGCCAGCGCCGCGGCCATCATCACCGGAACGGCGAGCAAGAACGACAACGGCGAAAGCCCACCGCCGGTGGCGACCAGAAAGCCGAAGACCAGGATCGCATCCCCGCAGACCTGCACCGCCACCATCAGCGGCCCGCCACCGAGGAAGCGATCGAGCAGGGCATAGGTCAACACGGCGGCATAGGCGCAACCGGTCAGCAGGTAGAACGGTGTCAACGAACGCCCGGGGTTGAACAGCACCTCGATCACGACGGAAGCCAGCAGGAGGCTCGTCACGGCCACCGCCCGCGCGACGTTCAGTCGTCTCAGGCTGCGCCGCCGGGGATCCACTTTCCGTACCTCCTGCCTGCTCTACGAAACCCGTGGAGTCGGCGTCTACTCGGACCGGGCGGGTTCAGCCGATCTTCCCGATCAGGCTGAACATCGGCATGTACATCGAGATCACGATGCCGCCGATGATCGTGCCGAGGAAGACGATCATGATCGGCTCGAGCAGCGACAACAGGTTCTGCGTCGCCTCGTCGACCTCGTCCTCGTAGAAATCGGCGATCTTGCTCAGCATGGTGTCCATCGCGCCGGTCTGCTCGCCGACGGCGATCATCTGCACCACCATGTCGGGAAACACCTGCGTCTCGCGCAACGGTTCGGAGACGGTCTTTCCCTCCTCGACGCTGCGTCGGACCTCGTAGATCGCGTCCTCGACGATCGCGTTACCCGAGGTACGCGCGCAGATGTCGAGGCCATCGAGGATCGGGACGCCGGAGGAAGTCAGCGTGGAGAGCGTACGGCAAAAACGCGAGACCGCGATCTTCCGCAAGAGCATGCCGATGACTGGAATCTTCAGCATCATCCTGTCGATCACGTGACGGCCCTTGTCCGTCTTGTAGTACTGCTTGATTCCGAAGCCGGCCCCGATCATCCCGCCGATCATCAGCCACCACCAGCGACGCAAGAAGTGACTGAGCCCAATGGTCAGTCGCGTCGGCATCGGCAGCTCCGCTCCCAGTCCGGTGAACAGGTCAGCAAAAACGGGGATCACGAAGGTCAAGATGACCCACACCACCACTCCCGCGATGACCAGCACTGCCACGGGATAGATCAACGCGCCTCGTACCGCCGCCTTGAGCTTGACGATCTTCTCGATGTAGATCGACAACCGCTGCAGAATGGTGTCGAGAATTCCGCCGGTCTCACCGGCGGCGACCATGTTCGAATAGAGGTCGTCGAAGACTCGTGGATGCTTGCGCATCGCGTCGGCCAGTGTGGAGCCCGCCTCAACATCGGCACGCACCGCGTTGAGCACTCCCTGGAAGACCTTGTTCGGCTGCTGGCCGGCGAGAATCTCCAGGCACTGCACGAGCGGCAGGCCCGCATCGATCATCACCGAAAACTGGCGTGTGAAGACCGACAGCTCCTTCTGCTTGACCCCGCCCCGCAACCTCGGCAGGGCGATTTCACGCCCCTTCTCCGTCACCGAGGAGACGATCACACCCTGGCGCCGGAGGGCTGCTACAGCCTCGTCCCGGGTCTTTGCATCGACCGTGCCTTCCCGGGCCTCGCCTGTGCGCGTACGGCCCTTGTAGACGAAAGTAGCCATTTCGAGTCTTCCCTCCTATCTCTTGCCCCGTACGGGGGCACCGCCACCGAGGGCTCCGACACCGCGATTGATCATCTCCTGCAGCTCCTCCGGATTGTGGGAGACGTCGAGGGCGATCTGCATCGAGATCTGACGGCGGAAGTAGAGCGTGGCGAGAGACTGGTTGAAGGTTTGCATGCCGTGCTGGGCCTGCCCGGTCTGCATCATGGAGTAGATTTGGTGCACCTTGTCTTCCCGGATCAGGTTCCGAATCGCCGAGTTCGGCACGAGGATCTCCATAGCCAGCACCCGCGCATGCCCGTTGACGTGGGGCAGCAGCGACTGACAGAGGATGCCCTCGAGCACGAGAGAGAGCTGGGAACGGACCTGCGGCTGCTGATTGGCCGGGAAGACGTCGATGATTCGGTTGATCGTCTGGGAGGCCGAGTTCGTGTGCAGCGTGGCGAAGGTCAGATGGCCGGTCTCGGCGATGCGAAGCGCGCATTCGATGGTTTCCAGGTCGCGCATCTCTCCGATCAGCACTACGTCGGGATCCTGGCGCAGCACCGAGCGCAGGGCGTTGGGGAACGACTTGGTATCCGCACCGAGTTCGCGCTGGTTGACCAGGCAGCGCTTGTGGGAGTGCAAGTACTCGACCGGATCCTCGATGGTGACGATGTGGGCCTGCCGCTCGCGATTGATCTTGTCGATCATCGCCGCCAGGGTCGTACTCTTTCCCGACCCGGTAGGTCCGGTGACCAGCACCAGTCCCCGGGGACGGTCGGAGAGGGTCGCGATGACCTCGGGCAGGCCCAATTCCTGGAACGACTTGATCTCCCAGGGAATCGTCCGGAATGCAGCCGCCACCGCCCCCCGCTGCAGAAAGACGTTGGCGCGGAAGCGGGCCAGGCCCTTCATCCCGAAAGAGAAGTCCAGCTCGAGATTGTCCTCGAAGCGGTGCTTCTGCTGGTCGGTCATGACGGAGTAGACCAGGGCCTTGGTTTCGGCGGCGTTGAGCGCCGGCATCTGCAAGGGGACCAGCAGGCCGTGAATCCTGACCTGGGGCGGCGAATTGGTCGTCACGTGGAGATCGGTCCCCCCCTGTTCGACCATCGTCTTGAGCAGTTGCTGCAGTGAGACTGCCACCTTGATCTCCTCAGATCCCCGGGGCCCGGGGTTCGCCATGCGTGATCAGAACACCGTCTCCCGAACAACCTCGTCGATCGTCGTCATGCCCGTCGCGATCTTGGCCAGACCAGATCGGCGCAGCGTGATCATTCCTTCCTCGACCGCCTGGCGCTTGAGTTCGAGCGCGCTGCAGCCGGTGAGGATCATCTCGCGGATCTCTTCGGAGACCTCGAGCACCTCGAACAGTCCGACCCGGCCCTTGTAGCCGGTGTTGTTGCAGGTCGGACACCCACGACCCTTTAGCGG
>JALTMS010000347.1 GCA_027001345.1 Acidobacteriota bacterium
CTGCTTGCGCCCCTGCTCGCCTTCCCTGCCGGCCGTCGCAGCCAGCGCCTCGGCCGCCAGGTAGGCCGGAGCGAGCGCCGCGTCGTCCACCGGCCAGAGCACGATCCCTGCGACCACGTCGCCCTCGGCGCTGGCAGCCACTACGGGTCCCGTGGCCGCTGGAGTCGGAAGAAAACCCGCGAGCAGGGTGACTCCGGCCAGCGGCCACGCAAACGAGGAAAGCCAGCGGAGAGGGGCGGCAAGTGGTGTGCACATGGTCAGGGATTGTATGCGCTCGACGCCATCCAGGCAGGAGGATTTCCCTCCAGCCCTCCCGCGCGGCATTCGCGATTTGGTCCTGCGGCCGGCAGGGTCCATACTCTCTGCAGGGTTGTCCGCCAGCCTGGCGGCTTTGAGCCGCTCGGCATGCGGGTGTGCAGATTCGTCATGTCACGAGAAGGAGCAGCAGGCAATGTCCAACCAGAGCGATTCCGGATTGGCAGTTCTTGGAGCCTTTGTCTTCGGAGGCCTCGTCGGTGCCGCCGTGGCCCTGCTGACGGCCCCGAAAACCGGCAAGGAAACCAGGGAAGATCTTTACCGCTGGACCGAGGGCGCGGCCCAGAAGACACGGGAGACAGTCCAGACCCTGGCTGCCGACACGGGCGAAAAGGTGCGGACCCTGGCCGAAGACGCCGGTGAAAAGGTGCGCCAGGTCTACGGTTCGGCCAAGGACCGCTTCGGCCGGGGCGAGGGCGAGGCCACCGACGCCGACCTCTCGGCCAGCGAGTAATCCCATTCCGGCGCGCCCTCCGGCCGGGGGGAGTGCCGGACTTGCTTTTCACCCCTCCGCGCCCTAGATCTCCCTTGGAGCCCGACTCCTGAACAGGGGAGAAATAGATGCCCACGACTGAACTCTTTGGCGGCGACGCTCCCGCCACGATCTTTCACCTCGGTGATCAGACCCTGGCCCTGCCGGCCTTTTCGGTTCGCGAAATGATCGCCATGCCCTCCGTGACCCCCGTGCCGCGCACGCCTCCGTGGGTCCGGGGAGCTTTCAATCTCAGGGGCCGCCTGATCCCGGTGGTCGATCTACGAGTCAAGCTCGGTATGTGCCCGCTCAAGGACGAAGTCGAGGATCTGATTCAGCTTCTCGGAGATCGTGAGCAGGAGCATCTCGACTGGCTCGAAGAACTCGAAGCCTCGGTCCGGGAAGGCCGCGAGTTTCGCCTCGCCACCGATCCCACCAAGTGCAAGTTCGGGCGCTGGCAGGCCAGCTTCCAGACCAACAACCCCTTGCTGCAGCAGCTTCTCACTCGTTTCACCGAACCGCATGAGCAGATCCATGCCATCGCCGTCGAGGTCGGACACCTGACCACACGGAACGACAAGGAAGCCGCCCTGGCATTGATCGAGCAGGCGCGCACCGGCCTGCTCGACGAGATGGTCCGCCTCTTCGAGAGGACCCGCCTGATGCTCCGCGAAACGACGCGCGAGATCGCCATCGTCCTCGAGCACGATGGTGTCGAATTCGCCATCTCGATCGACACCGTCGATGGCGTCGAGCGGCTGACCTCGGAATCGATCGAGGATCTTCCCGACATGCTCGGCGGGCTCGACCAGGATCTCTTCGTCGGTGCGGCTCGACGTGGGCGGGACGGATCGATCGTCCTGCTGCTCGACCTGGCCGCCTTGCTGCCCGCGGGAGTCGACAAGGTCGCCCAGAGCGCCTGAGCCGAGAAGACGGAGTCGAAGCGAAGAACGAAGAGCCGGCCCTTCCGGGCCGGCTCTCTTGCATCCCGGATGCATCCCGGATGAAGTTCAATAGACCTCGGGGACGAAGGTCTGATCGCTGATCGGCGGCCGCACGTAACCGATCTGTTTCGGCCTTTCGGGCAGCTTGATCACGTCGGGGGTGAGGTCTTCGTAGGGAATCAGGCTCAACAGATGATGGATGCAGTTGAGCCGTGCCCGCTTCTTGTCGTCCGCATCGACCACGTACCAGGGAGCCTGCTTGATGTCGGTGTAGGCGAACATCTCGTCTTTGGCCTTGGAGTACTCGATCCAGCGAGCCCGGGACTCGAGATCCATCGGGCTGAGCTTCCAGCGCTTGAGCGGATCCCTGGCCCGTGCCTGGAAGCGACGCTCCTGCTCCTGCTGGCTGACCGAAAACCAGTACTTGATCAGTGTCGTCCCGGAACGGACGATCATCCGCTCGAACTCGGGACAGGAACGCAGAAACTCGCGATACTGCTGTTCGTCACAAAAGCCCATCACACGCTCGACCCCGGCGCGGTTGTACCAGCTCCGATCGAAGAGCACGATCTCGCCGCCGCCCGGAAGGTGCGGCACGTAGCGCTGAAAATACCACTGCGTCTTCTCCCGCTCGGTGGGAGTGCCGAGAGCCACGACGCGGCAGATTCGGGGATTGAGCCGCTGGGTGATCCGCTTGATCACGCCTCCCTTGCCGGCGGCATCGCGCCCCTCGAAGATCACCACGATCTTCTTCCCCTCCGCCTTGACCCACTCCTGGAGTTTGACCAGTTCGACCTGGAGCTTGGACAGCTCACTCTCGTAGAACTTGCGCTTGAGCTTGGGGCGGTCGGCGGTCCGCGGCGGATGATCGTCCATCACGCCCACGGAGGGCTCGGCGGCGGACTTGGAATGGCTCTTCTTCTTCTTGCTCACGGGCTCCTCCACCGGGAAAGCCCCTGCGGCTGGCGCAAGGGACCCCCTGCTCATTCTAGGTCCCTCGAGCCCACGAAGTAAGGATTTTTTGATGCCCGCCCCTCCTCGCCACGAGGTGAGGAGGGGCGGGCGTGAAGAGCGGTGATCGAAGCGACGTCAGGGACCTTCGTCGCCGCAGGCGTTGGCGGCCCGGACCTTGTAGTAGTAGGTCTTGCCGTCGGCGCCGACGTTCTGATCATCGTAGAACAACTGCTGACTCTCGCCGATCATGACGAAGGAATCAGGCTGTGGCGACTCGGAGCGGTAGATGTGGTAGACGCTGGCCTGGGCTGTGGCCTGCCACTCGAGACGCAGGTGGACATGGCCGACGAGCGACACGCCGAGCCCGGTGACTTCACCGGGAATCTCCCGAGTCGTGGTTTCTCTGACAGCCACACGGACGGTGTTGTCGTCCATCACCCCGCCGCCAGCCGGACCGGTCGAGCAGGTCTCGTCGTTTTCGGCGCGCACCACGTAGTACAGTTGCCTGTCCGTCGGCGCGGCAGCGTCATCATACGACAGCGTCGTGACCCCGGAAGCGATCAGGTTACCCGGACCGGGGACGAAATCGGGCTGTTCGGAGCGGTAAACGGCGTAGCTTCCGCTGCCGCCCGTTCCCCAGGAGACCGCGGCATCCCAGGCAACGGTCACGCCATCGGCTCCACAGGCATTGTTGTCGGTGGCGGAGACGGCCCCTCCAAAGGAAGGCGCGCTGCCGCAACCACCGCACGGCCCGTAGTCCGGCAGAGAGCCGTCTTTGAGGATCACGTCGTCGATCGTCCAGCCCGAGTACTGGACGCTGGCATCGGAAGCCTGGCGGAACTGAATCCGCATCGAAGGGCGGCCATCGACCAGAGTGCCGAGGTCGAACTCCAGCTTCTCCCAGGCCGCATCGTTGACCACCCCCTCGGAGCGGAACAGCGGCCGGCCTGCATCGGTCCAGACCCAGATCGACGCCTCGTCTCCGTTGCCGGTGTGGAGCTGCTTGTAGACGATCAGCTTCGTCTGAGACCAGGTCGAAGCATCGTGGTAGGGGGTGTAGGCCGACTCGACGATCGACGGTTCGTAGTCACCCGCGTTGGCCCCCAGTCCGCTCAGATCGTGTCCGAGCGCACCAGCGTTGTTGTAGGCCGCCGCCGGATCCGGTCGACCCGTCGAACCGCCAGCGCCCTGGGGAGCGCCGATCTCCCACTCGCCTTCCAGTGTCCACGCCCCGCTGCCCTGTTCGAAGGACTCCTTCCAGTACAACCCGGGAATCAGCCCCAGGTCGAAGGAGAAGGGCGAGGCCTGACGATCCCGCGTCGTGGTGTAGCCGAATTCGTCGGTGCTGCGCACTCGGAAGTAGACCGTCCCACAGCTCTGGAACTCGTGCAGCGTGATGCTGTGGGAAGTGACCAGGGCAGAGGCCGAAGTGGTCTGCCCCAGGTCGGGAGTCAGTCCCCACTCCACCACCGAATCCGCCGGCTCCTCGGTAGTCCAGGTGACCGTCGCCCGCTCATCGGTGATCACACCGACCTGCAAGTCGGAGATCACCGGCCCCACGCAATCCGCCAGCGCCGTGTCGAAGGAGACTGCAGAATTACCGGTGCCATCGTCGGCGTCGAGATAGGTGACGGTGATCAGGTCTCCATCGGCGAGTTGCAACACGCCGTCACTGATCGGCGATCCTGTCGCCGTGGCGATCGAACCGGTGAAACGCGAGGTGTCGGCCCCGGTCTCGGTGAGCAGCACCATCTCGGCGATGGCCTCGGTGGTGCTGGTGACTTCCACACTGACAGTGT
>JALTMS010000348.1 GCA_027001345.1 Acidobacteriota bacterium
CCCCCTATTCCACGGCAGCGTCTGGCTGATCGTCGAGGCCTTTCGGGTGGAGATCAAGTGGGGGCTGATCGCCCTCTTCGTACCCGTTCGCGCCTTCGTCTTCTGCTTTGCTCACTGGCAGGAAGCCAAGAAGCCGTTCCTCGTCAGTCTCAGCGCGGTGGTGCTGATCCCCCTGGGGATGATCGCCGTGATGGGCGGGGCGGTCAGTCAGGCGGGTGCCGCCTTCGAGCAAGCAGCCGTGCAGGCAGCGGCCACGCAGGCGCGGCGACCGACCGCGGCTCCCGTTGCGAAAGACCTTTCGGCCGCCGAGGGAACTCCGGCGATGGCGGCTCCCGATCCGGCTGCCGAGTCGGCTGGGCAGAGCGACGAGGCCGACAGCTCCATGCCGACCACCGTGGCCGGCTCGATCGCGCAGGTCTTGCGTCTGCCGAAGACCGACGAGAGCCGTGCTGGTCAAATCGAGCCGGTCAGCGTGATCACCTTTGCTCGCGTCGATGAGCACGTGGGTGAGACCCTGAACTTCGTCCGGGCCAACGGCCGCTCCTTCTGCGGCGAGCTGGTCTCGGTGGAGGGCGAGAAGCTACAGGTACGCCGCCGTCTCCGGGGAGGGAGCGTGGTCTACCCGGTCACGCTGAGCGAACTACGCGAAGTCCGGCCCATGCCCTGAGCCCCGGGGCAGGCCTGACTGCGGATGCATCGCCCCGAGGCGGGCGCCTCCAGCGCTGCTAGACTCTTCCTGCGCCGCGCTCCACTCGGCTGCGGGAGGATGAGAGTTGACCGTCTCGAGGCTTCTGGCTCCTGGTCTGGCAGTCCTGGTTTTGGGGCTGGCGTCGGGTTGTGCGCAGGGCGGAGGCCCTACAGCGCGGGAAGTCTGGCGACTGGCGGGCGCCGGCCTGGCGACACCCGAGTCCGTGCTCTGGGATCCCGAGTCCGATGTCTACCTGGTGAGCAACATCGTCGGCTCTCCCTCCGCCGAGGATGGCGAGGCTTTCATTGCGCGGGTCTCTCCCGAGGGCCGGGTCATCGAGTTGAAATGGATCGACTCCCACCGGGATGGCATCGAACTCGATGCGCCCAAGGGCATGGCGCTGGTGGGACAGACGCTGTGGGTCGCCGACATTCACAACCTGCGCCGCTTCGATCGCGGTAGCGGCGAGTCCCGTGGCAGCATCCCCATCGAGGGATCCGCCTTTCTCAACGACCTGTGCCCCGACGGGGAGGGGGGTGTCTACGTCAGTGACAGCGGTACCCATCGGGTACACCGGGTCAGCGCGAACGGCGCGGTGACGCTGGTCGTGGACGATGAGCGCCTCGCCCAGCCCAATGGGCTGCTGCTCACGGCGGAGGGGCTGCTGGTACTCAGCTTCGGTGGGCGGGAAGTGTTTCGCATCACCGACGGCGGCCTCCAGCCCTGGGCCCGGCTCCCCGCGGCGGGGCTCGACGGCGTCGTGTCGATCGATGACGGCACGCTGATCATCTCGAGCTGGAAGGGGCGAGCGCTCTACCACCTCGACACCGAGGCTCACAGCCGGACCCTCGTCGATGGGCTCGTGGCGCCGGCCGATATCGGCTGGGATGGTTCCCGCCGGCGGCTGCTCGTGCCCCTGTTCAAGGACGACGCCGTGGCGGTGTGGGAGCTTGCCGACCCGCGCTGACGGCGCCGTGTCCGCAGCACTTTTTCAGTCTCGAAAAACGACCCCTTTTCATCCGTGGCATGACCTCGGCTCCGGCCGGGCCTTGACCCCTTCCGGTGCCGGCTAGGCTGGGGTCCGGGTTCGGTAGGTCGGCACGGGCGGTTGGAGGGAAGACATGTCGTGCGTTCGGAACTCTGTCTGGTTCTGTTTTCTTTCCCTGTCGCTCGCGATGGCAGGGCCGGTCTCGGCGGAGACCTTCATCGTCGTCGATGACAGCGATCAGCAGCCGGCTGTCGAGGGAACCCTCCGGTGGGCCATCGAGCAGTCGGAACTCAATCCCGGTCCGGATCGGATCGAATTCGCCATCGACTTCGCCCACATCGAGCTGGTCGCTCCACTGCCCGACTTGCAAGATGGAGGGTTGACCCTGCTCGGTGCCGGAGCCGATGTGGGCCATCCGGTGGAGCCGTCGGCCTACACCCTCAGCGGCGCTGCCGGTGTCGAGCGCGCACTGACCATCGCCTCGCCGGACAATCGAATCGGCGAACTGCGTTTCGTCGATTTCGAAGGGCCGGAGGTGATCCTGATCGCCGGCGTTCATGCGCGTCGAACCGTGATCTCTCGTTGTTGGTTCGGTGATCCGAGTACGGGGCAGATGGGCGGCGCCCGGGCCGCGATTCGCATCGCGCCGATCGCCGGTCAGGCCGAGGTTGCCGAGGGAATCGAAATCGTCGGTTGCGGCTTTGCTCACAACGACACGGCAATCGTGATCGAGGCCGGGCCGGTGACGGTGGTTCCCGAGATGAGGCGACCACCGACGGTACGCCGTTGCTGGTTCGGCACATCGGTGAGGGGTGGTCCCGGTCCCGGCAATCGCCGGGTGGCCACGGTCAGCGGCGCCCCTGTGTGGATGATGGATTGTCGGCTATCCGGTCCGGGGGAGGGTGTCCATCTGCTCTCCGGGGCCGACAACAGCCGACTGACGGGCAATCGATTCGGCGTCGAGGGCAGCGATGGTGTCTGCGGGGCGCTGAGTCCCGCGGCGCTGCATGTCGAGCAGGCCGCCGGGGTGGTCTTCGACGGAAATCGGGTGCGCTGCGCCGCTGATGGCGTGACTCTGGGCGTGGGGGCCGACGATGCTTTCATCAACCAGAACGTCTTCGATGGTCCGGCTCAGGGAGGGTTTTCCGGCAGCGCGGTGGTGCTGGCCGGGGGCAGCGTTGGCCTGGTGGCCCGTAACCGGATTCGGCACGTCGACGGGGCGGGCATTGGCTCGGTTTCCGAGGCCGGGCCTACCAACACGCTGGCCTGCAACAGCATCTCGCTGGTCGGTGGCCAGGCCATCGACCAGGCCGAGCCCCTGGTGCTGCCTCCCGAGCTGAACACCACGGGCCCTCTGGCCGTCGGGGGCCTGGCCTCGACGTCCCCCCCGGGCTGGATCGAGGTGTTCAGCGATTCGAGCGAGCAGGCCGAGCGCCTGATGGGGGCGCTGGAGGTGCTCGGTGCGGATCCCGGCTTCCACTTCCTCTTGCCCGCCGGCCTGCGCATCGCCCAGACCGATGCGGGAACCGATCTGGGAGTCAGCGGGGATCTGGCGGCTCACACCGCGACCTGGACGCCCCACGATCTCGGCGAGACCAGTGCGCTGTCGCTGGCTTTGCCGGTGGGCGACCTCGCACCGGTCTTCGACCTGCTGCGGGGCGATGTGGCCAACCTGGCCCTCGACCCGGCGGGTGGGGTGCAGCTCGGCCCGGTCGACTGCCTGGCTCGTGCGACGGGTGAGGGTTTCCCCGTGTTCACCGACGAACAGCTCCCGGAGGCGGGGCACGCTTTCTTCTACCTCTCCCGGCGCCGGCATCCACAGGCTGCCGGCGAGGTGGGGTCCTACAACCCGCCGCTGTGTCTCGACCTGCTGGCGGCATCTCCCGGCGAGCGCATCGAGGGGCCGGGGGGCTGCGATCCCTGATCGGTTCCGGCTCGCCTTTTTTCAAGAATGAAAATAACCGGCTCGGGCTCCCGGTTGTAGTCCGGGGCCCCGTGCCGTATACAGGAGTGGGCACGAGGGAGAAACGGGCGCGCGGGGAGGAGGCCCTGTTGGGGGAACTCGAGGGGCGTGCTCGGCGCCGACTCGGCACCTATCTGCGACGGCTGCGGCAGGCCAGCGGATGGACGCTCGAGGACCTGGTGCGCATCGTCGAGCGACAGGGGGGGCGGCTTTCGGTCTCGACCCTGCACCGCATCGAATGTGGCAAGTCGGCTCTGCCCCTCGAGACCATCAGCCTGGTGGCTCGCTCTCTCGGCGTGGCCCTGAGCGAGATCGACGAGCGGTTGCAGGCGTTGCGTGGGACGGCGGTGAGCCGGCCTGCCGTCCGCGACGCCGAGGGGGCTCTGGCCACGGCCCGGCGCCTGGCGGGGGAGGGGCGGTTCTGGGATGCCCTGGCATGCCTCGACGCCGTGCTCGAAGGAGACGATGCGCCCGCGCGACTGGATCCGGACGTGGAAGCGAGAGTCCATCTGGCCCGCTCGTATTGCCATCGCAAGTTGCGGCACTACGAGCTGAGCCTGGCCGCCGCCGGTCGGGTGCTTCGCCGGGAGGGTGTCAGTGAAGAGCCGGTGGTGCAGGCACTGTTGCTGCATCTGGAAGTTCACGCCATGCGGGGAGATTTTCTTCGAGCCCGGGTCTACGCCGAGCATTGCCGGGGCCGGATCGAGGGGCTCCGGACTTCGGCTCGGGCCTATGGCTGGCTGACGCTGGGCATCCTCGAGTTCAAGCAGGAACGGTGGGGCGAGGCCCTGGCCTGCTTCGATCGAGCCCAGGACCTGTATCGGGAACTGGGTGCGGCAC
>JALTMS010000349.1 GCA_027001345.1 Acidobacteriota bacterium
CGCGCGCAGAGCACGCGGTGACCGGCGGCCTCGAGGATATCGGTCATCAGCGTGGAGACCAGGGGATCGTCCTCGGCGACGAGGATCGTCGCGGTGTTCGGGCTCTCGGGTGTGGCGAGATGCTGCCCGGCGGGGCGCACATGCTGGGTCGCGGCCGGAAAGTAGAGATCGAAACGGCTTCCCTTTCGAGGCTGGCTCGAAGCATGGATCACGCCCCCATGCTGCCGCAGGCTGCCGTAGACCATCGACAGGCCGAGTCCGGTTCCCGAGCCCGGCGGCTTGGTGGTGAAAAACGGCTCGTAGATGCGGGCCAGCACTTCGCGGTCCATGCCGACGCCAGTGTCGGCGATGGACAATCGCAGGTAGTTGCCCGCCGCGTCGAGCCCCAATTCGGTGCCGCGGGTCGCCGAGACCTCCTCTCCGGCCAGCTCGACGCGAATCGTGCCTCCTTCCGGCATGGCGTCTCGAGCGTTGATGCAGAGGTTGAAGAGGATCTGCTCGACCTGAGATGGATCCGCCTCGATGACCGGGATCTCGCCCCGGCAGTGGAAGTCGATCTCGATCCGTTCGCCGAGCATACGCTTGAGCAAGTCCAGTGATTCGCGGATCAGATGCTCCGGATCGAGAGCTTCGCGTTGGAGCAGTTGGCGCCTGCTGTAGGCCAGCAGATGCCGGGTCAGGCGAGCGGCGCGCTCCGCGGCGAGCTGCACCTTGTCCATGTGCTGCGCTGCATCGGAACCCGGTGGCAGATCGGCAAGGGCCAGGGTCGTGTGTCCGATGATGGCCTGCAGCAGATTGTTGAAGTCGTGGGCCACGCCACCGGCGAGCTGGCCGATGGCCTCCATCTTCTGGGCCTGGAGAAACTCCTGCTCGAGCAGCTTGCGCTGGGTGATGTCGAAGTTGACGCCCTCGGTTCCCGTGCAACGGCCCTGGGCATCGAACAGCCCCTGTCCCCTGTCCTGAATGTGAATCACGGCGCCATCCCGCTGGCGGATCCGGTATTCGAGCAGGTAGGGCTGCCGGCGATCCACAGCGGCGGGGATGCCCTCGAGATAAACGTGGCGATCTTCGGCGACGATCAGGTCGAGGAAAGAAGGCTCGTGCCGGTCGAGGAAATGTTCGACGGAATAGCCGGTCAACTCCTCGATACCGGCGGAGATGAAGCTGGGTTGGAATCCAGGTGGAGGACCGGTGCGGTAAACCGCGCCGGGAATGTGGCTGAGAATCGAAGCGAACTCCGCTTCGCGGCGTCGCAAGGCCTGCTGGGCCTGTACGCGCCGCGTGATGTCGCGAACCAGCAGGACCAGCCGCCCGCTCGGCAGCCGTCCCAGGCGTCCCTCATAGCTCCTCGTCTGGTTGTCGATGGGCAGCTCGTATTCGAAGGTCCGGAAGACGCCGTCGCGGTGCGTGGCTGCCAGTTTCTCGTCGAGCAGCGCGACGGTGGACGGGGGCAGGACATCCTGCATGCGCCGGCCGAGAAAGGTATCGGGCGGCACATAGGTCGGGATCTCGTTCGAAGGCTTGTAGTCCACGATGGTGCCGTCGGGCTCCATCCAGAACAGCAGGTCGGGAAGATTCTCGAGCAGCGACTCGAATTCTCTGGGATCCTGGTCGTTCATGGGCTGGACTCAAACCCGGTGCGACTGGGGTCGCTCATCGACAGTAGGCGCGGGCGATCCATCGAGATTCGCATGATGCTCCGGCAGCAAGGTGTCATCGACGATCTTGCGCAGCATCTTCATCTGCTCGGCTCCCAGACGCTGGCCGACGAGGCTGGCCAGGTAGACTCCCACCATACCAGCCGCGGCCAGCGGTGGGATGATCAGCGCCCAGGGCCGGTGTCCCAACGTCCACTGGGAGAAGCCGTAGAGCGAACCGGCAAAGATCAGGAATGCGAAGAAGAAGTCGAGGAACATGAAGAAGGTCCAGACGCTCGGACTCGGCGAGAAGCGACCGCGCAGGTGGCAGCCCTGTTGCCGCTGTTCGACGGTCAGGCTCAGCCAGGGAGACCAGATTCTGCGCTGAGCGTCATCGACCCAGATTTCGGCGTGTCGGGACAGCGCGCGTCCGTGACACGGGCACTCGGCGTGCGCGATGCTGTGCTCGAGCCGGCGGATGACCTCATCGCACGTCAGGGGAAGATCGAGGTGGAAAGTCGGTCGCATGGCGGCCGAATCTACCGTAGAACGGGCCTCGCTGGCCACCTCTACCATTGGCGCGTCCGCTGGTTTCAGGTCTCGCCGCCGATCACCTGCCCGACGATCTCCCGGGCCTGGCTCTGGATCTGCTCGAGGTGTTCGGGGCCCCGGAAGGATTCGGCGTAGATCTTGTAGATTTCCTCGGTGCCCGAAGGTCGTGCCGCGAACCAACCGTTTTCGGTGACGACCTTCAGCCCGCCGATGGGGATATTACCTTCTGGTGAATGGGTCAACCGCGCGGTGATGCGCTCTCCTGCCAGAGTCTGGGCCACCACGTCTTCGGCGGACAGAGCGGCGAGTCGCCGCTTCTGCTCGGCCGTTGCGGGCGCATCGATGCGGGCATAGACCGGCGAGCCGAAACGCTCGGTCAGGCGCTGGTAGTGCTCGCCGGGGTCGGAGCCGGTGACGGCGATGATCTCTGCGGCGAGCAGGCCGGCGGTCAGACCGTCCTTGTCGGTGGTCCAGACCGAGCCGTCGCGGCAGAGGAAACTCGCGCCCGCGCTCTCCTCACCGCCGAATCCGTAGTCTCCCGTCAGCAGGCCGCGGACGAACCACTTGAAGCCGACCGGAACTTCCGCCAGGCGGCGGTCGAGGGCTGCCGCCACCCGGTCGATCATTCCCGAGGAGACCAGTGTCTTGCCCACCGCCGCTGCTCGCGGCCACTGCTCACGGTGCTGGAAGAGGTAGTTCACCGCCACGGCGAGGTAGTCATTGGGGTTGAGCAGCCCCGCCCCCGGAGTGACGATGCCGTGGCGGTCCGCGTCGGCGTCGTTGCCGAAAGCCACGTCGAAGCGGTCGCGAAGGTCCACCAGGGAGGCCATTGCAAAGGGCGACGAGCAGTCCATCCGGATCTTGCCGTCGTGATCGAGGCGCATGAAGGAGAAGGTGGGATCGAGACGGCGGTTGACCACCTCCAGTTGCAGGCCGTAGTGCTCGGCGATACGGGGCCAGAACTCGAGGCCGGCGCCACCCATCGGATCGACACCGATGCGCACCTTGGTGTTGGCGATGGCCCGCATATCGAGTACCTGCTCGAGATCGGCGACGAAAGGTCCGATCAGGTCCCGCCGATGGACCCGAGATGAGCGCACGGCAGCATCCCAGTTCAGCCTGGGAATCTCGCCGACACCGGTTTCCAGCAGCGCATTGGCCGTGTCCTGGATCCAGCCGGTGACCTCGCTTTCGGCGGGGCCTCCGTGGGGCGGGTTGTACTTGAAGCCCCCATCGACCGGTGGGTTGTGGGAGGGTGTGATCACCACGCCATCGGCCGGATGATTCCCTCGGGCCGCGTTGTGGCTCAGGATCGCTCGCGAGATCACCGGTGTCGGCGTGGCTCCGCCGCCGGACTGGATGACCACGTCCACATCGTGAGCCGCGAAGACCTC
The DNA here is from genome assembly GCA_027001345.1 of Acidobacteriota bacterium. Classification (GTDB taxonomy): domain Bacteria; phylum Acidobacteriota; class Polarisedimenticolia; order J045; family J045; genus JALTMS01. Next base: position 3,584 of record JALTMS010000349.1, read on the forward strand.
GACGGCGGTGATCAGGGCCGGGTCGGACAACGCGTGGGTATCCTTGCCGACGAAGAGGGGACCGTCGATTCTCTTCGATTCCCGATACAGGCAAATGGCTCGACAGATCGCCAGAATATGGTCTTCGTTGAAACTCCGTCGCAGCGAGGAGCCACGGTGACCGGAGGTGCCGAACTTCACCTTCTGGCTCGGATCCGCAGGGTCGGGACGGCGGACGTAGTAGCTGCTGATCAGTTGCGGAATGTCGGCCAGGACTTCGGGGGGCGCCGGTTGGCCGGCCAGGGGATGGAGCGTCATCTCTTCGCCTCGCGGAAAGTGAGGGCTCGACCTGTGGCGTCAGAACTCCTGCACCTGGTCGAGCAGGTCGTCGATCGTCGTACCCGCATCGATCAGGGCGATGATACGTTCTTCGTCCTCGAGCTTGGCCGCCGCGCGGCGAAAAACTTCCTCCGCCACGGCACGAGGAATGACGACCACGCCATCTTCGTCGCCGAACAGGAAGTCTCCCGGCACCACCAGCACGCCGCCGATCTCGACGCGAACTTCCGTGGCGGCGACTCGGCCGCGCCCCTTGATGTCCCGAGGAGAGGTGCCGCGGGCGAAGATCGACAGCTCGGCCCGACGGGTGAAGGCGGCATCCCGGGTCAGGCCGCCGATGACCACTCCCCCCAGGCCCTGCCGGAGAGACAGGCGGGTCATCAACTCGCCGAAGTAGGCAAAGTCGTCGCTGCCCTCGACGACCAGCACGTCTCGGCGACCGAGACGGCCGAGGAAACCCAGCCCGACGCGAATCCGCTCGTCCGCAGTGTCCAACGTTTCGAGTTTCAGCGTCCGGGCCCGACCGAAAATACGCAGGCCGGGGCGGTTGGCCACCAGCCCGTCGA
>JALTMS010000350.1 GCA_027001345.1 Acidobacteriota bacterium
GCCTCCCACCTTTGCCGACGTGCCGGCCTCCTTCCGGGAACACGTCCATTTCGAAGATGACGGTCGCTTCCAGGGATTCGTTCCGGCAGCCGGTGACGATCACTGGTTCGGTGATCCCCTGGTGGTAGCCCTGGGCAGTCCCGATCAGGCGAGCTGGAGCGTGCCGACTCCCGGCCACGCGGGTGGCTCGGTGGATTTCCGAGTCCGGCTGATGGGGATCAAGGGATACGACATTCACCGCTCCGAGATCGAGGTCGATTCGAGTCTGGTCGATCAGGCCGACTGGGATGGCTTCCGCTTCTTCACCCACGGAGTGGACGACGGCCCGCTGACTCTCCCCGGCCCCCTGGCCGCCTCGTCTCTGGTGACCGTTCGCCTGCCCCTCGGCCGGATCGACCAGAGCCGTGACGCGGTGGGTGTGGACTGGATCGAGTTCGACTACGACCGCCTGTTCGACGCGGTCGATGACCGCCTGCTCTTCACTGTCCCCGCTGACCGGGATTACCAGGTGCAGATCGGCGGGCTCAGCCAGGTCAGCGGCACGGAAATCTGGGAAGTGTCGACGACCACCACTTCCGCGGCAGGAATGGAAATCGTCCAACCCCGTCGCATCACCGGCATCGGTGACGCCGGCGGCAAGGCCGCGTTCGACCTGGCGCAGGCGGCCGGCGGGCGGCGCTTTTTCGCCGCCGGGCCGACCGGCTTCCTGGTGCCGGACAGGGTTCGGGAAGATCTACAGCCCTCGGCGGTCGACAACTCCATCACGGGGATGCTCAAGGACACTGCCAACGGGGCGGACTGGCTGATCATCGGCAAGCGGGAACTGCTCGACACACCCTCCGGCGGCAGCTCGCGACTCGAACAGCTCGTCGCGCGGCGCCAGGCCCAGGGTCTGACAACTGCCATCGTCAGCGTGCAGGACGTGTACGACGAGTTTTCCTATGGAATCGCCGATCCTCAGGCGATTCGAGACTTTCTGGCCTACACCCTCGGTGAGCTGAATCCGCCGGAGAGCTGGAATCCGGCCCCGAGTTTCGTGATCCTGGTCGGTGATGGCTCATGGGATCACAAGAACAACTACGGCCACCCCACACCGCGACAGTTCGTGCCGAACTACATGTTCGACGTACCTGAAAACAGTCAGTTCGGGCACTATCCCTCCGACACCTGGTTTGCCGCGGTCATCGGGCAGGACGCGTTGCCGGACCTGGAGATCGGGCGCATTCCGGCCCACTCCATGGGCGAGGCGGAAGAGGTGTTCCGCAAGATCGTCAGCTACGAGAACGGCGATTTTCTGCCGTCCTCACCGGGCAAGACATGCATGGTCAGCGAATTCGACCCGGCTTTCGAGGAGGTCCACGACAGCAATTACGACCGCTGGTTCACCTCCGGCCCGCAGCAGGCGGACAAGCTCTACGAGACCATGGACGACGAGGATTGCCAGGTCACGGGCTCGACTCCTCAGAATGACCGGATCGATGCCTGTATCAACGGTGGTTCGGCACTGGTCTCCTTTGCCGGCCATGGGGGTTACAAGAGCTGGGGTAACGGCTGCTCGTTCTTTACCTCCGAAAACGATCCCTCCGATCCGAACTACCCCAACGAGCCGGGCGAGTCGCTGGGCGATATTCTCGACGACACACCGCTGTACGTGACGATTCACGCCAACTGCATCACCGGCAATTTCTCGGCGACCAGTTCGACGACCTCGACCAACGACATCCAGTACACGATGGTGGAAGACTGGGTGACGACGGCGCGCAAGGCGGCGGTGGCGGGTTTCGCGCCCTCGCACCTGACCTACGTCTTCGAGTTGCACGAGATTCTCGATCCGTTCTACGAGGAGATCTTCGGCAAGCACAAGGAACGCCTGCTGGGCAACATCGATGCGCGACTGCGGGCCGATTTCGACAATCGGAACAAGGAGATCCTGCTCCGCTCGTTCGTCTTCGAGGGCGATCCGGCGACCCGGATGACGATTCCGGCGCCACCCGCTCCGGAGATCCTCTCGATCGACAAGGCGGGATCGGGAGAACTGACGCTGAGCTGGACATCGGTGGCCGAGGCCTCTTCATACCGCGTCTATCGCGCCACACACTGGTCGAGCAGCTACATCCTCGCCGGTGACAACATCAGTGGCACGAGTTTTACGGACAGCGGCCTGACGAACTGCGACGACTATTACTACTATGTCGTCTCCGTCGACAGCCAGGGATTCGAAAGCCGATGGTCGAACTTCAACGAGACCTGCGGCGATGCGAGTCCGGATCCCTCGGACTGCAAGTCCGGTGTTCCCGAGAACCCCGTGCCGCCCCATGCGCCCTCTGCGGTCGCGGCGGAAGACACACAGAAGGGCGGCCAGTTGCTGGTCACCTGGGACAACTCGGACCGGGAAAGCGATGTCGAGCAGTATCATGTGTTCTGGGGAACCACTCCGGGCGGGCCGTATCCCAATCAGCGGACGACTTCGGCGTTCAAGGACTCCCTACTGCTCACAGGTCTCGAGGATCGCCTCGAGCACTACATCATCGTCCGGGCGGCCAACTGCTCCCAGATGGGGGATCCGAGTACAGAAGTCGTCGGCGTGCCGCATCTGGTCAAGGGAATCAATCCGCCCGATTCGGTCGGAGACCTGACAGTGCGAGTGGAGCCCGATGCCGGTGACGGTATCGACGATCTCCTCCTGGAGTGGACACCACCGACTCAGACCGTGTGGGGTGTGGCGACCAACCTGGTCAGCCAGGAAGTCCATGGTTCGACCACAACCCCCAAGTTCACGCCCTCGGCGGGAACCCAACTGACGGACCCGGTTCTCGGACCAGCGGTCGCCTCGTGGATCCACGAAAACGAGGGCGAGGCCAACGCCGGGCGTCGCTGGTACTACCTGTTGGTCACCGAAGACGACCAGGGAGGACGATCCGCGGCGGGGACGGAATTGCCGGCGGCGATCGAGGATCTCTTGCTGACAGCGGTGGACGAAGACGCAGCACTGCCCCCCGAGAGAATCGACATGCGATGGTCGGCAGTCGATCGAACGATGGACTCCACCCCGGACGGTGCTCCACAGAAGATCTCGATTGCGGGCTACAATGTCTACGGGCGCGATTCTGTTCTGCCGAGGAAGGAATGCAGTGATGCGAATCGGCTGACGGCCGAGCCCCTCGCGCAGGCTCAGGCCAGCTTCCCCGTTCCCGCGGGCACTCTCTACACCTACCAGGTCCTGGCCGTCGATCAGCACGGCGGTGAGTCGGTCTGGTAGCCGAGGCGGATCAACCGCCTGGGGAGTCGGTGAGCCTTTCCAGTGCGTGATGCGCCGGCGCGAATCCCGGCTCCCGGCGCGTGATGCTCTCGAGCAAGGTGCGCGCGGCCTCGCGGCGGCCGTTGAGATCTTCGCTCATCGCGAAGCGGTAGGTCATGACAGTCTGGTTGTAGGCCGCCTTTCGTGCCTGGGCTTCGGCACGTCGCGCCTCTTCGGTCCGGCCGGCATCCTGGTAGAAGCGCACGAGCATCTGCCATTCCCGGGGCGAGACGGGAGAGCGCTCGAGAAAGCGACGCATCTCGGTGATGGCGAGGTCGAGATCTCCGACGACCGCCGCGGCGACAGCGGCCTCGGCTCGCGTACGCGGGGCCAGGCGAACCATCGGGGAATCCAGCAATCGCTGGGCTACCGCAAAAGCTTCGGTGCCGCGGCCGAGGGCGCCGAGCACACGCAGTCTCGCACGCCAGGCGGGCCAGTATTCGGGCCGCTCTTCGAGACAGCGGTCAAGATCCTCGAGCGCGCCCTGGAGCTCACCTCGCTGGATTCGCAGCTCGGCCCGCTGCTCAAAAGTTTCGAAGTCATGGTCGCCGCCGTCGATTGCGGCATCGAGCAGAGATTCGAGCCGCGAGCGGTCAGCCCGTGGTGAGAAGGCTTCCAGTGCCGCCCGGGCGCTGAAAACCGCTGGAGAGCCCCCCGCCGCCTCGGCGCGTTCCAGCAGCAGTGAGGCAATCTTCGGGTTGAGCCGACGGCGCACGTAGGAACGCGCGAGCCGAGCCCACTGTTCAGCGTCGATCTCACCGAGCGCTCGCTCCAGCACCCGCGCCACAGCCCGGTCGTCGGCTTCGACCGCGTTCCAGACCTCGTCGGGATTCTCGTTGAGCGACCACGGCGTCCGCAATTCTACGAACATCGACGAATCGGTGTTGATCATGGGGGCCTTCCGAGCCAGCTCGTGCACGGCCTCGTCGTCCAGGCGCATCAGCGAGAGAATGTCCTCGGTGCGAAAGATCCCCAGAGTCTCGAGATCGCGGCGGACCTCCGGGCCCAGGTCCTCCCAACGGCGGAGGTCCTCCCGCCCCAGGGGCTGCTGTCCGGCCAGGATCATCATGTCCGAGTCGTTGGCCGCAGCACTGAAGGTATAGACATGGGAGAACTCGGAAGTCAGTGCCGCCAGGATCGAGGTGAAGGCG
>JALTMS010000351.1 GCA_027001345.1 Acidobacteriota bacterium
TCATCGCTGCGCTCCACATCCGCGCGCATGGCCGAAGGCGATCTGACGGCGCGCGCGGATGTGGAGCGCAGCGATGAGGTGGGCGTCTTGGCGCGCACGTTCAACGCGATGGCGGCGCGCGTGGAAGAGACGGTGCGCGCCCTGGAGCGCTTCGTGGCGGACGCGGCGCACGAGATCAACACGCCCATTACGGCGCTGCGCACGCACGTGGAGTTGGCGGCGGCCAGCGAGCGCCCCGGCTGACAAATCTGCTAATCTCGCTCCTTCGCCCCGAGCCCCCTCCCCGGGCGGCTCCCCGCGAGCATCACGGAGGCCTTGATGGATCGTGTCGGCATCGTCGGACTCTCCTGGCGCGAGGGAGGGACCCGGACCCTGGCGGGCTTCACCATCCCGGCCGAGGAGCGCGCCGCCCGTCTGCCGGCTCTGCTCGAAACGATCGATGCCGAGGAAGTCGTCTACCTGGCCACCTGCAATCGGGTGGAGGTGGTCTTCGTTGCCCGGCCACGCACGCCGCTGCGCTCGTATCGTCCCCGCATTTTTCGGGCCCTGGTCGGTCGCCAGCCGGAGCCCGGCGAAGCCCAGCGCTACCTCCGGGCCTGGGCCGGCGAGGGTGCCGTCGAGCACCTGTTCTGCGTCGCCTGTGGTCTCGAATCGGCCCGGGTCGGCGAGAGCGAGATCACCGGCCAGGTCCGCGAGGCATGGCAACTGGCCCAGCAGGCCGGCACCGGTGGCAAGCGCCTCGAGCGCTGCTTCCAGCAGGCGCTGAAGGTCGCCGCCGAGGTCCACGCTTCGACATCGATCGCCGAGGGCCGCACCTCCCTGGCCGAGATCGCCCTCGAGCAGGCCCGTGAGCGGCTCGAGCACACGCCCGGCCGTGCCGCGGTGGTGGGTGTCTCGCCGATGACCGTGCGCTGCGCCCGCGCCCTGGCCGACGCGGGCCAGAAGGTGATCGTCGTCAACCGCACGGCCGAGCGCGCCCTGGGGCTGGCCGGCGAGATCGGCGGCAGCGGCCGCACCCTCGAAGAGTTCCGCCGCGACCCGGATCCGGTGGAAGTGCTGATCCTGGCTACCGGTGCCCCCGGCACCGTGCTCGGCCGGGCGAGTCTCGAGCGCCTGGCGGCTCGCGCACCCTCCGGACAGCCGCCGCTGGTGATCGACATGGCCGTCCCACCCGACGTGGCACCGGCCGATGCCCGGGCCGCCGGCATGCCACGCATCGGCATGGAAGAGATCATCGCCGAGGCCGACTCCCATCGCAGTGAGCGCATTTCCCGTGCCGCTGCCGCCCGGGAAATGGTCGACAACGCCCTGCTCGACTTCCGCCAGAAAATGACCGAGTGGGCCCTGTCGCCGATGCTCGGTGCTCTGCAACGGCGCTATCGCCAGACGGCTCTCGAGGGAGTCGAGCGGCTGATGCGCAAGGAACTCGCCCAGCTCAGCGCGGAGCAGAAGCAGGCCGTCGAGCAGTGGGCGATCACCCTCGCCCGGCGCTTCGCCCACGTTCCCACCGTCGGCCTGCGAGCCGTGGCGATGCACAAGGGCCTCGAAGCGATCGATACTTTCTTTGCCCATGCCGACAAGCAGCTCGCCGCCGAGTGGCAGCGCTTGCAGTCGGCCACCGACGGGAAGGACGAGGAAGGCGACGAGCGATGAACGCCCCTCCCTGCCTGCCCGGAGAACTCTCATGCTGATTCGCATCGGCACCCGTGGCTCGGCCCTTGCGCGAACCCAGAGCGCGTCCATCGCGACACGCATCGAAGCCGCCGGCCATCAGACCGAGACCGTGATCATTCGTACCCAGGGGGACAAGGACCAGGTTCGCCCCTTCGCCGAGGTCGGCGCCCCTGGACTCTTCGTCCGCGAGATCGAGAGCGCGCTGATCGACGAGCGCATCGATCTGGCCGTGCACTCCTTCAAGGATCTGCCCACCGTCAGCCCCCCCGAACTGACGATCGCGGCGATGCCGGAGCGCGTGGACCCCGCCGACCTGCTGCTGCTCGCCGGCGAGGCCCTCGAGGCCGGAGCGGGCATGCTCCCCCTGCGCGAGGGCGCGACGGTGGGCACGGCTTCCCTGCGCCGGGAGAAGCTGCTGGCCGAGATTCGGCCCGATCTGAAGGTCGAGTCCCTGCGCGGCAACGTACCGACCCGGGTGCGACGATTGAAGGACGGCGACTACGACGCGATCCTCCTCGCCGCCGCGGGCCTCGCCCGCCTGCGTGCGGCGGGCGAGACGAGCCTGGACCTCGACGGCATCGAGGTGGTGCGCCTCGATCCCGCCGTCTTCGTCCCCGCCCCTTCCCAGGGAGCGCTGGCGCTCCAGGCCCGCGCCTCCCACCGGGAGGTGCTGGCCGCCGTCGCTCCCCTGCACCAGGTGGATGCGGCGCGTGCCGTTCTCGCCGAGCGGGAACTCCAGCGTCTGGTGGAGGGTGGCTGTCAGCTTCCGTTCGGAGCGTGGTGCCGAACCCTGTCCGACGGCACGCTGAAGCTGCACGCGGTGATCGACCGGGGCACGGGGCTGCGGCGTGCGGAGGCGGAGGGGAACGACCCTCTGGCGCTGGCGCGGCGGGTCTTCGAAACGCTGGAGTAGGGCGGCTGGGGAAGGCACGGCCAAGATGGAAAGAACCCGGCTGATCCAGATCGGCTTCATCGTGCTGCTGGCGATTTGTGCCGCCCAGGCGGGGTGGTGGCTTCTCGACCAGGTGCTCGACACCCGCGCCAACCGCGCCGCGATCGAGGAACACCTGCTGCGCGATCGCCAGGTGGCGCGGATGCTGCTCGACCAGGGTGCCGACCCGGCGGAGGTCGAGGCGCTCTTCGACGAGTTGATCTTCCGTCCCGGCGGCGAGGTGCACATCGATCCCGATCACCTCGCCGCGCTCCACGAGCAGGGGCGACGGCGGCTCTCGCGTTACGCCTGGGAAGGCGCATTCTTTCTCGGCGTGCTGCTCTCGGGCATCGTGGTGCTCTGGCGCACCCTCGGCGAGGAGGCCCTGCTCCGCCGCCGGCAGCAGAACTTCCTCGCCGCAGTGGGCCACGAACTGAAAAGCCCTCTGGCCAGCATTCGTCTCGCAGCGGAGACCCTCAAGCTCAGGGACCCGCCGGCGGAGCGGCGACAGAAACTCCTCGGCCGCGTGCTGGCCAATCTCTATCGGGTCGAGGCGATGGTCCGCAATCTGCTCGATGCCGCCCGCCTCGACGAAGGCCGCCTGCACCTGGCGCCCGAACGGGTCGTGCTCGCGCGGGCGGCGCGCAATGCGCTGACCGGGGCCGAGGACCGCCTCGATGCCGCCGGCGCAGAGCTGAGCGTGGAGGTTCCCGAGGAGCTAGAAGTGCTGGCCGACCCCGCGGCAGTCGAGACGGTGATCGGCAACCTGGTGGACAATGCCCGCAAAGCCGTGGCCCGCGCCGGTGGCGGCCGGATCGAGGTTCGCGCCCGTCGCCGGGGGCGGCGGGTGGAGATCGAGGTGCGAGACGAGGGCGTCGGCTTCGCTCCCTCCCTGGCTCCACGCTTGTTCGACAAGTTCTATCGTCCCGGCGACGAGATGCGGCGCAGCGGCGAAGGATCGGGCCTGGGCCTGTACATCGTCCGCCGCCTGCAACGGCTGGCCGGGGGCGGTATCGAAGCGCACAGTGATGGCCCGGGCCATGGGGCGAGCTTCACCGCCTGGTGGCCGGCGGCCGGAGGGCAGAGATGACAGCCACTACGAAGGCGAGGATCCTGATCGTCGAGGACGAGCAGGACCTGGCCGAGGGGATTCGGGAAAACCTCCACGACGAGGGCTACGAAAGCGAGGTCATCGGCGACGGTGAGGCCGCCCTGGCCCGGGCGCTGGAGGAAGACTTCGACCTGCTGCTGCTCGACGTGATGCTGCCCGGCCTCGACGGCTTCACGATTTGTGAACGCATCCGACAGGCCGGACGCGACGTACCCGTGCTCTTCCTCACCGCCCGCGGTGCCCTCGACGATCGGCTGCGCGGCCTGGGTGCCGGCGGCGACGACTATCTACCCAAACCCTTCCATCTCGGCGAGCTACTGGCGCGAATCGAGGCCATCTTGCGACGCCGACTGTGGCTCAAGCGTTCGGCCGCGGGAAGCGTGCTGAGTTTCGGCGACAACCAGATCGACCTGGCGACCCGAGAGGTGAAGGCCTGGGACGGTGCCCACTTCGAACTGACCACCCGGGAAGCCGGCGTGCTCGCCGCGCTGGCCGCCGAGCCCGGAAAGACCGTCACCCGGGAGACGATCCTGGAGAAGGTCTGGGGGCGGGATCTGCTGCCCTCCACCCGAGCCATCCTGACCATCATCGAGAGCCTCCGCAGCCGCCTGGAGCGCGAGCCCGAGGCACCCCGCCATCTGCACACCGTTCGAGGCGTCGGCTACCGCCTGAGCCTCGAGCCCGAGGATCCCCAATGAACGACCTGCTGCTGCGCACTCTCCGCTGTG
>JALTMS010000352.1 GCA_027001345.1 Acidobacteriota bacterium
ATGTCGTGCTGGTCGAGGACGAGCCGGCGATCTGCAAGGCGATGCGCTGTCGCCTCGAGGACGCTGGTTTTCGCGTCACCGTCTTCGATGAGGCGATCGACGTCCTGCGTGATATCGACCAGCTTTCTCCCGACGTGATCGTCGCCAGCCACAGCTTGCCGGGGTATCTCAACGGCCTCGAATTGCTGCGTTACGTCAATCGTCGCTATCCCGGGCTGCCGGTCATTCTCATCTCCTCCCGGGGCAACGAGAAGACGGCCGTCGAGGCGATGCAGATCGGCGCCTTCAGTTACTTGCCCCGTCCCCTCGACTACGAGGAACTGGTGGGGGAGGTTCACCGTGCGGCGGGAACGGGGGGCGGGGTCGCTCGCCGCTCCGGTACCGACGCCCAGCATGGCCTGGTCGGGCAGTCCGCTCCGATGGTCGAGGTCCACCGACTGATCGAGGACGTGGCGGGTACCCGCGCGACAGTGCTGTTGCTCGGTGAGACGGGAACCGGCAAGGAGGTCGTCGCCCGGGCGATCCACCGGCTTTCCCCGAGAAGCCAGGGGCCCTTCGTGGCCGTCAACTGCGCCGCGATCCCCGATACGCTGCTCGAAGCGGAATTGTTCGGTTACGTGCGGGGGGCTTTCACCGGTGCCGAGCAGAATCGTGACGGCAAGCTGCTGAGCGCGGATCGAGGCACCCTCTTTCTCGACGAGATCGGCGAGATACCGGCCGTGATCCAGCCCAAGCTGCTGCGCTTCCTCGAAGATGGAGTGATCACCCCCCTCGGCTCGGACGCCTGCAGGCCCGTGGACCTGCGTTTCATTGCAGCAACCCACCGGGATCTCAAGGAGGAGGTCGATGCCGGCCGTTTTCGCGAGGACCTCTACTACCGTCTGAACGTGGTCCCGATTCGCCTGCCCCCTCTGCGCGAGCGGAAGGAGGACATTCCCCTGCTGGTGGCCCACTTCCTGCCGGGCCTCGCCCGGCGCCACGGCCGGACGGTCAGGCGTGTGGATCCCGAGGTGACCCGCTGGCTCGAATCACGACCCTGGAAGGGGAACGTCAGGGAGCTGGAGAACGAACTCGAGCGGCTGGTGGTCTTCTGCCGGGACGGTGTGCTGCGGCTGGCCCCCGATCAGGCTGCCGACCGGCTGATCCTGCCCTACCACGAGGAAAAGCGGCGGGTGCTCGATGGCTTCGAGAAGGAGTATCTGGCCCACGCTCTGCTGGCGACCCAGGGCAGGGTGGGGGAGATCGCCCGCGCCAGTGGCCTTTCCCCGCGGCAGGTCTACAACCTGCTCCGCAAGCACAACCTCAAGGGGGGGGGCGTGCCCCACATGGTGGACGGTCGGGCTAGCGAGTACGAGCAAGCCGATTAGCCGCTGCGGCAATCGATTGCCGATCCCTGTTTCGAAAAAGACCATGAAGATCCGCAACTTAGGCGAGGTGCCCGCAGGATTCCGGCAATCCATTGCCGAAATCCCGTCATTCCACCTGTCTGCCCGGTGGTCAACCCCATGCCCTCCAATAACTTATAAGTATATGTAAAGATCCGGTATAAGCGTTGCAGATGGCCTCCTTCGTGCGGGTTGTGTCCCGCCTGAGGTGAGGCCCATGTCGACAACAGCTTCCAAGGACCGTCGGGACTTCCTCGCCAACCTGGCGCTGGCGGTGACGGTCATTCCAGGGCTGGGGGTCCTGGCCAGCCAGATCCTCCGCTACCTGGTGCCCTACGAGCCCCCCAAGACATCCGAGGTGCTGCTGACCCGGCTCAGTCAGTTGCCGATCCATTCCAGCAAGCCATTCAAAGACGTGTTGGGCAACGAGTTGATCGCCATCCGCCTGGGGGAAGAGGACGTGCGGGTGTTCTCGTCCATCTGTACCCACCTCGGATGCCGCGTGGAGTGGAGGCAGACCGAGAAGGATTTCTTCTGCCCCTGTCACCTCGGTCGATTCGACACCAGCGGCCAGGTGGTCTCGGGCCCTCCCCCCGCGCCTCTGCCGTCTTACGAGGTACGCCTCGAGGGCGACAACGTCTTCGTCACCGTTCCGGAGAAGGAGGCCTGAGATGGCGCAGACGAGTGCCGGTGTTCCCGGTTGGGTGCGTTTTCTTCGGGCCCGCATCCCGGTCAACATCGAAGTCTTCGAGGAACTCTCGAAGGAGCCCATCCCGAACCACATGAAGAACTGGTGGTACGCGCTGGGCGGTACACCCCTGATGTTGCTGATGATCCAGGCTGCCACCGGGATCCTGCTGACGTTCTACTACCGCCCTTCCCCGGAAGGGGCGTGGGAAACGGTACACAAGATCAGCACCGAGGTGCCCTTCGGCTGGTTCATCCGCTCGGTCCATCACTGGGCGGCCAACCTGATGATCGTCGCGGTGGCGTTGCACCTGATCCGGGTCTTCTTTACCGGCGCATTCCGCAAGCCGCGAGAATTGAACTGGATGGTCGGCTCGGGCCTGCTGATGGTGACCCTCGGATTCGGCTTTACGGGTTACGCCCTGGTCAACGATCAGCTCTCCTTCTGGGCCGCGACCGTCGGCACCAACGTGGCCGCTCAGACACCGCTGATCGGCGAGTGGATCCTGCACCTGCTGCGCGGTGGAGCGGAGGTCGGTCCGACGACGCTGACACGCTTCTTCGTCTTCCACATCGGAGCCCTGCCCTCGATCATGATGGTGCTCGTGGCGGCCCACGTCTTCCTGATCCGCATCCACGGGGTGATGGAACTCGACGCCCCCGAGGAAGTACAGCAGACCCCGTTGACGGTGGAAGAGGACCGCGAGGGCAAGAAGCGCTTCGATCCCAACCGTTACTTTGCTTTCTTCCCCGACCACATCACCACCGAGCTGATGGTCGGCCTGTTCCTGGTCACCGTGCTGACCGTGCTGGCGATCCTTTTCCCCGCACACCTCGGTGAGCCTGCCAATCCCAACGAAACCCCGCTGCACATCAAGCCGGAGTGGTACTTCTTCCCGGCCTTCCGCTGGTTGAAACTCACGCCCCTGTGGCTCGGGATGGCCGGCATGATGACAGCGGGTGCGGCATTCGTCTTTTGGCCCTTCATCGATGCCTTCTTCCGTCGTCGCAACCCGCGCAGCGAGCTGGGCACGATGATCGGTGCCGCCGCGCTGATCGTGGTGCTCGTTTTCACCATCTGGGAGGCTCTCGCATGATTCGCGATACCGCCCGGAATCACCGGAAACACGTCTGTAACCCAAGGGGACGCAAGGGTCCCGAGATCACCAACCCGATGGGGGAGAGGTCATGAGCCTCCAGTTCAAGAAGGTCATTGTCGCACTTTTCGCCCTCGCTTTTCTCGCCGCGGTGATCACGGTCGGGATGATCGAGAAGAACAGGCAGAAGCCCGAAGTCGCAGCCAAGGTTTATGCCGACGAGGTCACGCGCGCCTGCATCGACTGCCACGACGAGAAGCACATCTCCGTCAACTGGAACCGTCAGTGGGAGAAGTCGCGGCACGCCGAAAAGGGTATCGGCTGCATCGCCTGCCACCAGGCTAAGGAAGGCGAACCCGATGCCTGGGAGCACGAGGGCTACCTGGTGACTCACGTGCCGACTCCCGGCGACTGCAAGCAGTGCCACGAGAAGGAGTTCAAGGAGTTCACCGAGTCCCACCACGCCAGCGCAACCCAGTTCATCGGATCGTTGGACAACGTGCTTGGCGAGATCGTCGAGGGTACGCCGGCGGCGAACATGGGCTGCCGCCAGTGCCATGGTTCAACGGTGGAACTCGACGAGAAGGGCGTTCCGCTGCCTGGATCGTGGCCCAACACCGGCATCGGTCGAGTCAACCCGGACGGCACCAAGGGGACCTGCACCGCCTGCCACCTGCGGCACGACTTTTCCCTCGAGCAGGTGCGCGAACCGGCGACCTGCGGTCGTTGCCACATGGGCCCGGACCATCCGCAGATCGAGATCTACGAGGAGTCCAAGCACGGCATCGCCTTCGTCGCGCATCGCGACGAGATGAACATGGACCAGAAGGAGTGGATCGTCGGCGAGACCTACACCGCCGCACCGACCTGCGCCACCTGCCACATGTCGGCAACCCCGACGATGGAGAGAACCCACGACGTAGGTGATCGCATCTCCTGGACCCTCAGGCCGCCGGTGTCGAAGAAGCTCGAGAACTGGGAGACGCGGCGGACGAAAATGCAGAAGGTCTGTCTCGAATGCCACTCCAAGACCTGGGTCAACAACTTCTACGTGATGTACGACGGGGCCGTCAATCACTACAACAACAAGTTCGGCATTCCGGCCGCCGAAATCATGGAAGAACTCAAGCGGGCCGGGAAGATCACGTCCACACCCTTCGACGATCCCATCGAGTGGATCTACTTCGAACTCTGGCACCACGAGGGTCGCCGCGCGCGCATGGGCGCATCGATGATGGGACCGGATTACACCCAGTGGCACGGCTTCTACGAAGTGGCCAAGCACTTCTACAACAAGTTCATCCCGGCGGCTGAGAAATTGCAGCGTGGCGTGACCGCCAAGGTGATGTCGATGGAAGAGCATCGCTGGAAGAAGGGGATGACCAAGGAGCAGATCCAGAAGACGCTCGACTATTACAAAGGCCGCTACAACCAGGAGATCCACTGAGCATGGAATCAATGACGGGGGCGGCGCACATGCCGGCCCCGCCTTTCTTTTCCACTCCACCTTTGCGGTGGCGCCCATCATGGGTGTGGGGGTAAGAGAATGAGAAAAATCGCAATCATCGTGATGCTGATCGCCGCCGCGGGGCTCGTGGTCCCCGCGGCACTCGCTGGTGACGAAGGCAAGCCGAAGCCCTATTTCAAGATTTCCGGCTTCTATGCCTTCAACGCCTACAGTCAGAACAACTTCTTCTTTGGCGCAAAGAGCGACGCGTCGGGGAGCGTCGGCGGCGTTTCCGACAAGGACGAGTACGCAATTCAGCTCGTTCGTTTGCTCGCCGAGTTCGGCATGGGCGACAACGTCAAGATGGTCGTTCGCGGAGACGTGGCCCAGAGCATCTGGGGCATCGACAACAACCAGCGTGATCCGAGTCGCGGTGGCTTCTCGAACCTCTTCAGCCGCAAGGGCACCAATTTCATGACGCACTTCGACTGGGCCTACGTGGACTTCAACAAGAACGACTGGAACGTCAAGCTGGGCCGCATGAAGTTTGCTCTCGGCAATCTGCTGGTGCTCGATCAGGACTCCGACGGTGCGCAGTTCACCAGGAAGGTCGGTGACGGTGCGTTGACCTTCGGCTGGGCCAAGATGTCCGAGGGTGCCGACTCGCTTTCAGACTACGATGCCATCGGTCCGGCTGCGACGAGCGCCGAGGATGCGACCCTCTACACCTTGAGCTACAAGAAGAAGTCCGGGAACTGGAACTTCAATCCCTTCCTCGCCTTCTACAAGGACAACGGCTACAAGGACGGTTATGCCTACATTCCGGACAACTTGCAGTATTTCCGCGCCCGTTTCACTCCGCAGATCACCCAGGCCACCGTGCTCGGTCTGGCCTTCACCGGCAAGTCGGGTTCGTGGGAGTTCAAGGGTGAGGTGGACTATCTGACCGGTGATGACGACATCGCCAACACCGCCACCGGGGCCAAGCAGCAGACTGACATCAACGACGGCAGCCTCGACGGTTACAACATCTACCTCGATGCCAAGGTGCCTGCAGGGCCGGGCAAGCTGGGTTTCGTGGTCGGCATCGGTTCGGGTGACGACGATCCTCTGCGCGGCGGAGGCAACATCAACAAGATCCGTACCAACGGATTCTTCTACGTCACGGAAGTCTGGGAAGATTCGGTGATGCCCGACGAGGAGGGGATCACGCCCCAGGGCCTCGGATCGCCGGCCTCCCGCGGCTACCGCGAATTCGAGAACACCACCCTCTTCCAGGTCAACTACAACTGGAAGATCAGCGACACGCTGAGCTATTTCATCTCCGGAACCTGGATGAAGGCCACCGAGGCGATCTACGCCTGGAACGAGATCCCTGGGTCCAAGAGCCTGCCTTCCTACAGCTCCGGTCTGCAAGTCGGTGATCTGGACAACGTGGCTTCCTCCGACGACCTCGGAAAGGAACTCGACATGCGCCTGACCTGGAAGCTCCAGCCCGGTCTGATCTGGATGCTTCGTGGCGGTGTCTTCTGGCCCGGGGATGGTGCCGAATACCTGATCAACGGCACCAACAGCTACGACGACAAGGCTTATGAGCTTCGTACGATCGTCAAGTACACCTTTGGTGGCGTCAAGATCGGCGGCTGAGAGCAGCTTCCCGGAGCCGGCCGCTCCGACCGGGGGCGGCCGGCTTCCCAGTCCGAGGAGAAACGAGATGAGCCGTAAAGTCATCGCTGCCACGCTCGCCCTCTCGCTGGCGACTTTGTTGCTGGGGTTGACCGTGGTGATTGGAGCCGAGCCGGCGGGACACCCGGACGTGGGAAAGGCCGGGGATTGTGTCGCCTGCCACGAGATGGTCACCCCCGAGGTGACCCGGGAGTGGTTCGCCGGACCCCATGGTCTGAACAACGTCAAGTGCTTCGTCTGTCATGGCTCGACCGGGACGAACTTCACCACAGTTCCGGATACCAAGCGTTGCGTGAGCTGTCACGCCGACCAGGTGGTCAGCATGTCCAAGCCGATGATGAAGGGGAAGACTTGCTTCTCCTGTCATCCGAATCACCTCCTGAAGCCCCATGGCCCAGGAATGTAAGGGAGGACAGAACATGGCTGTCAGCCGCAGAAGATTCCTCTTCACCACCGCTGCCGCTTCGGCTCTTGCCGCGTTGGGCAAGAGCAGCGAGACCCTGGCCGAGGCCGGCGGGACCGGTATCACCTGGACCAAGGGCGTCTGCCGCTACTGCGGGACGGGATGTGGCGTCTACAAGGGCGTGATGGGCGGCAAGCTGGTTGCCGTCAAGGGCGACAAGTACAACCACAACCAGGGCTTCCTCTGTCTGAAGGGATTCCTGCTCGCCCAGGTGCCGAACCATCCCGACAGGCTGAAGAAACCGTTGGTGCGCAAGAACGGCAAGCTGGTCGAGACCAGTTGGGACGAGGCGTTGAGTCTGGTCGCCAAGCGTTTCAAGGATTCCGTCAAGAAGCACGGAGCCGACTCGGTGGCGTTCTACGGCTCCGGGCAGGGCTACACCGAGGAGTCCTACGCAGGGAACAAGCTCTTCCGTGCCGGCTTCCGGACCAACAACATCGAGGGCAACCCCAGACTGTGCATGGCCTCGGCCGTGGGCGGCTACGTCACCTCCTTCGGCAAGGACGAGCCGATGGGGTGCTACGAAGATATCGACCACGCCGACGTGTTCTTCCTCATCGGTTCCAATACGGCGGAATGCCATCCGATCATCTTCCGGCGCATCGCCAAGCGGAAGGAAACCGGTGGCGACGTGAAGGTGATCGTCGTCGATCCGCGGCGTACCCCCACCGCACGCATCGCCGACCTGCACCTGCGCTTCAAGCCGGGTACCGACCTGGCGATCCTCAACGCCATGGCCCACGTGATCGTCAAGGAAGGTATGGTCGACGAGAAGTTCATCAAGGAGTCCGTCGGTTTCGGTCAGGGCAAGGCGGCCGACAAGAGCTGGGAAGACTACAAGGCCTTCCTCGAGACCTACACGCCGGAGTACGCCGAGAAGGTTTCCGGCTGCCCGAAGGACGACATCATCGCGGCAGCGCGGATTTTCGGCGCCAAGGGCAAGCGCACCCTCTCGTTCTGGACGATGGGGCTCAACCAGCGGACTCGCGGTGTGTGGGCCAACAACCTCTGCCACAACCTGCACCTGATCACGGGCAAGATCGGTATGCCGGGAAGCACGCCGTTCTCGTTGACCGGGCAGCCCAACGCCTGTGGTGGTGTGCGCGACCAGGGTGGTCTGTCGCACCTGCTGCCCTACGGCCGCCTGTCGGGCAAGCCCGAGCATCGTGCTCTGATGGAAAAGCTCTGGGGGCTCGAGCCGGGAACTCTGCCCGACCGCCCCGGCAAACACGCGGTCGCGATGTTCCAGGCTCTCGAGAGCAAGGACATCAAGTGCATCTACATCATGTGTACCAATCCCGGTCAGTCTCTGCCCAACGTCGATCGCTATCGCAAGGCGATGAAGAGCAAGGACACCTTCGTCGTCGTCTCCGATATCTTCCCCACACGCACCACCGAGCTGGCCGACGTGGTGCTGCCCGCTGCGGCGTGGGGCGAGAAGGAGGGGGTCTACGGCTGCTCGGAGCGTCGCTACCAGCTCGATTCCAAGGTGGTCGAACCGGTGGGGGAGGCCCGGCCGGACTTCGACATCCTCGTCGATCTGGCCCACCGCTGTGGTTTCGGGGACTTGTTGCCCTGGAAGAATCCCGCCGAGGCCTGGGACGAGATCCGGCGGATCGCCAAGGACACGCCCTATGCCTTCTGGGGTATCACTCGCGAGCGGCTGCACAAGGACCACGGTGTGCTGTGGCCCTGCCCGACCGAGGGGCATCCGGGTACCAAGCGGCGCTACGTGCGGGGCGAGGATCCCCTGGTTCCGGCGGACTGGCCGAAGCGGATGATGTTCTACGGCAAGCCGGACAAGAAGGCGGTGGTCTGGTTCCGGCCCCAGAAGGATCCCCAGGAGGTTCCGGACAAGGAATACCCCTTCTACTTCACTACCGGTCGCGTCATCGAGCACTGGCACACCGGCACCATGACCGGGCGCTGCAAGGAACTGGCCCACGCGCGACGCGACGCCGAGGTGGAGATCCACCCCGACGACGCGAAGAAGATCGGCGTGCGCGCCGGTGGGATGGTCAAGGTCACCTCCCGCCGGGGTAGCGTGGTCTTCCCGGCCAACGTCACCGATACCTCGCCTCGGGGCATGGTCTTCGTCAACATGCACGACGAGAAGAGGATGTGTAACGAGATCACCGTCGATGCCTATGACCCGGGTTCCAAGCAGCCCGAGTTCAAGATCTGCGCGGTGAAACTGGAGAAGGCGTGATGGACGTCCGCTCCGCAGCTCCTCGCGACTGGGCCAGTGCTCTGCCCGCCGACGGGGTGGAGATCGTGGCCGGGATGGTGATCGAGACCGTTCCCGGCCGCGCTCCGGCGGTGGCGATTCGGCTGGCGCGCGAGGAGGGGCTGGAACTGGTCGGTGGCGATGGCAACCAGCGCATCGCCGCGGTCTGGACCGCTTCGAGCGGCAAGAGCCTGATGCAGCAAGCCGAGAATCTGCTCGAGCAGGACGACGAGATTCTCGGTCTGTTTCCCACCTTCATGGGAAGAGCCGACGAGGCAGGGGCCTGAGGGCCCCTGCCCGTTTTTCCGTCTCGCTCTCGCCCACTTGGCGCTCGAAGGCCCGACGATGAAGCGCAGCCGCAGAGGGTTTCTCGCCTGGTTCACCGACTCGGAACTGCGTCCTCCCGGCGCTCGCCGCGAGGATGAGTTCCTGCGACTGTGCATTCAGTGTCAGCGCTGCACCGAGTCTTGCCCCTACCGGGCGATCGAACCAGCGGGCTGGACCTTCGGTGCCGGGATGGGTACGCCGGTGATACGCCCCGAGCGTACGCCCTGCTACCTGTGCATGATCTGCCCGCCACTGTGCCCCACCGGTGCCCTCGAGCCGGTGGCCAAGGAAGACGTGAACATGGGCGAGGCCGTGGTGGACGAGGATCTCTGCTACGCCTTCCAGGGCATCCTCTGCCGCGCCTGCGTCGATGCCTGCCCGTTCCAGGGTAAGGCGCTGCGGCAGAACTACCAGCTCGAACCGATCGTCGATCGGAAGTTCTGCGTCGGCTGCGGGCTGTGTGTGCCGCCCTGCCCGGCCAAGCCGGTCGCGATCCGCGTCGTGCGCTCGGAGCTGCTCTGAGATGGCGCGTGGTGGCGGCTTGAGACTCGCCGAGCCCTGCGGTGACGCCGGAGCCTCCCGTCCACGCTGGACTCGCTGGCGGCGAGCCAGCCAGCTCCTCTTTGCCGCATTCTTCGTCTTGCTGCCCGTCTCGGCCAGATGGTGGGGCCAGACGGTGGTGCTCGGCACCCTGGCCTCGCTGCACATCGGACCGCTGGCGCTGGTGGATCCCGCCGCCGGCCTGGCTTCGATCCTCGCTTCTCGTTCGATACAGCTTTCCCTGCTGGGAGGAATGGTCCTGCCGGCCCTGCTGGCGCTGGTTCTGGGCCCGGTTTTCTGCTCATGGGTCTGCCCCTGGGGTCTGATCAGCGAGCTGCTGGACAAATTGCCCGGGAGGCGACCGCGGGCCGGAGCCCGTCCTGCGGGGCGCCGCCGCTGGTTGTGGCTCGGTGGTCTGATGCTTGCCTCCGCCCTGCTGGGCCTGCCCCTGGCGGCGCTGATCTCGGCCCCGCGGTTGATCACCCAGCTTCCGCTGGAACTGATCTATCTCGGCGGAGCCTCGGTCGGCACCGTCTCGTGGCTCGTGGTGCTCGGTGTGCTCGAGATCGTCCTGCCCCGCCGTAGCTGGTGCAGGTGGCTGTGTCCGGTGGGCTCCGTACTGGTGCTGATCCGCCTGCCCTGGACCCTGACCGTGGGCTGGCACGCCAACACTTGTCAGCCGGGTCTGAAAGGCACCAACTGCGTGAAGGTCTGTTCCTGGCGTCTCGATCCCCGTCATCTGCGCGCCTACGACGGCTGCACCAATTGCGGTGCCTGCATCGAGGGTTGTCCCACGACCCCCGGATCGCTCTGCTTCGGACGACGTCGAGGCGGGCGCTGAGGGATCTGTTCCGCGTTTTGCGTTTGCCTTCCCGACAGCCGCTTCTTCGGTTTCGGGAGAATGGACCATGCGCAGATACGGGAGCCTTGCCCTCATCCTCGCGATGCTCGCACTTCCGCAGGCGGGTGCGGATGACGGTGGAGATGGCCGGAGCTGGATGGAGCGCGTCGAGCAGCAGATCGCTGCCGACGAATACGAGATCTCCTGGCAGGATCGAACCGTGCTGGAGGATCTCGATCGAGCCTGGCACGCTCCGAATCGTGCCCACAATCTGCGCACCTACTTCACTCCCGAGGGAATCCGCGTGGTACGGCGGACCACCGCCCGGCCCCCCTGGCAATGGACCCTGTCCCTGATCGGTTACGGCCGAGGGGATGCGGTGGCACCGGTGGCCGAGGCCCGGTTGCTGCCCTCGGGCAACCGCATCGACTACTTCCGGGGCCCGATCACCGAGTGGTACGTCAACGATTCCCGGGGGCTCGAGCAAGGCCTGACCCTGGAGCTGCCGCCGGAAGGAGCGGAACTTCGCCCGGGTGCGGCCGGCGGTCGCGGCCGGCGCTCCGGCGAGGCCGACGAGGAACACGCCTTCGTCGTCCTCGCGCTGGGGGGTGATCTCTCGCCGCGGATCAGTAGTGATGGCCAGGCGATCGACTTCATCGCTCCGGGGGGAGCCAGGGCACTGCGCTACTCCCATCTGCTGGTCACCGATGCCCGGGGACGGGAACTCCCCGCCTCGATGGAGGGTTTCGGCGGGACCGGTGTGAGAGGGATCCGCATCGTTTTCGACGACCGGGAGGCGACCTACCCGGTGACCATCGATCCCCTGGCCACGACTCCGGCATGGACCGCGGAGAGCGACCAGGTCAGCGGTCGGCTGGGCATCTCGGTTTCCACTGCCGGCGATGTCAATGGCGACGGCTACTCCGATGTGATCGTCGGTGCCTACCTCTACGACAACGGCGAGGCGGACGAGGGGCGCGCCTACGTCTACCACGGCTCGGCTTCGGGCCTGTCGGCCGTGGCGAGCTGGACGGCGGAGAGCGATCAGGCCGGAGCGCGCCTGGGCTGGTCGGTCTCCCTGGCCGGGGATGTGGACGGGGATGGCTACGGCGACGTGATCGTCGGCGCACCCCTGTTCGACAATGGAGAAAAGGACGAGGGCCGGGCCTTCCTCTACCGCGGCTCGGCTACCGGGTTGGCTGCCGCCCCAGCCTGGACCGCGGAGGGCGACCAGGTCGCCGCCAACTTCGGCGGCTCGGTGGCCACCGCCGGCGACGTCAATGCTGATGGCTATGCGGATGTGATCGTCGGCGCCGATGCCTACGACAACGGTCAGGTGGACGAAGGCCGGGCCTGGGTCTACCACGGTTCGGCCGCGGGTCCGAGCGCCACGGCCGACTGGACCGCCGAGTCCGACCAGGCTGGCGCCGCCTTCGGCTATGACGTGCAGACCGCCGGTGACGTCAACGCCGATGGCTATGCGGATGTGATCGTCGGGGCGAGCCTCTACGACGGTGGCCAGACCGACGAGGGCCGGGCGCTGCTTTACTTCGGCTCGGCCTCGGGCCTGAGCACGGTGGCCGACTGGAGCAGCGAGTCCAACATGGCGGGGGCGCAGTATGGCCACGCCGTCTCCACTGCGGGAGACGTGGACGGCGACGGCTACGCGGACGTGCTCGTCGGTGCCCACCTCTACGCCGCCGGCGAGACGGATGAGGGGCGGGCCTATCTCTATCGAGGGGGGGATTCGGGCCCGAGTGCCACGGCGGACTGGAGTCTCGAGGGCGATCAGGTCGATGCCTGGTTCGGAGATTCGGTATCGACGGCCGGCGACGTCAACGGTGACGGCTACGCGGACGTGATCATCGGCGCCCGGCGCTGGGACAACGTGGAGATCAACGAGGGGCGGGCCTTCGTCTTTCACGGTTCCGCCGCGGGCCTCGCAGCGAGCGCCGACTGGAGTGCCGAAGCGGATCAGAACGGCGCCCGCTTCGGAGTGTCGGTGGCCACGGCGGGAGACGTGGACGGTGACGGCTATGCCGACGTGATCATCGGCGCGTATCTCGAGAACAACGGCGAGACGGACGAAGGACGAGCCTACGTCTACCATGGTGGCGCAGCCGGCCTGAGTGCCATGGCGGGGTGGACCGCCGACTCGCGGTCTTTCGACTCCCAACTCGGCTTCTCCGTCTCGACGGCGGGTGATGTCAATGGCGACGGCTACGACGACGTGATCGTCGGAGAGAGGCTCTGGCGCCAGGGGCAGAGTCAGGAAGGACGAGCCCTGGTCTACCACGGCTCCGCTCTGGGAGTGGAAAGCGTCGAATCCTGGTCCATCGAAGAGGAGCAGGAGAGAGCACAACTGGGCTATGCCGTTGCCCGTGCCGGCGATGTGGACGGTGATGGCTATGACGACGTGATCGTCGGAGCACCGTACTTCGACAACGGGCAAGCAGACGAAGGGCGCGCCTTCGTCTATCTCGGTTCGGCTGCGGGTCTCGGCACTGTTGCCGCCTGGACGGCTGAGTCGGATCAGGACTCCGCGCTCTTTGGTTACCAGGTCTCCTCCGCCGGCGATGTCAACGGTGACGGCTACGCTGACGTGATCGTCTCTGCCTTGAACTACAGCAACGGGGAATCCCGGGAAGGGCGGGCCTACGTCTACCATGGCTCGGCTTCGGGCCTGTCGCTCAGCGCGAACTGGAGTGCTGAATCCAACCAGGTCGATGCTTTCTTCGGCCGATCCGTCTCGACTGCGGGTGATGTCAATGGCGACGGCTACGACGATGTGATCATCGGAGCTTCGCACTACGACAATGGGGAGATCGATGAGGGTCGTGCCTTCATCTACCGGGGATCCGCCACTGGATTGGGAGCTGTCTCGACCTGGACCGGCGAAAGCAACCAGGCCGGCGCGAGATTCGGCTACTCGGTCTCGACCGCGGGCGATGTCGATGGTGACGGCTACAGCGACGTGATCGTCGGTGCGGATCGCTACGACGATCCCGAGACCGATGAGGGTGCCGCGTGGATCTACTACGGATCGAGTGCGGGGATCGCCACGTCGTTTGGGCCCCTGGAGGCCGATCAGGCGAGCGCGAGCTTCGGTTATGACGTCTCGACCGCGGGAGATGTCAATGGCGATGGCTACAGCGACGTGATCGTCGGAGCCCTTAATTACAGCAATGGGGAAGACAAGGAGGGGCGAGCCTTCGTCTATCTCGGCTCGTCGTCTTTTCCTTCCTGGACACCGGACTGGATCGCCGAGTCGGACAAGGCCGGCGCTTACTTCGGTGCTTCGGTATCGACGGCCGGTGACGTCAATGGTGATGGCTATGCCGATGTGATCGTCGGCGCTTCCCAATACGATCTGCCCCCCAACTTCAGGGGCCGTGCTTACGTCTTTTACGGCAATGACGGAGCCGGCTTGAGCCTGAAACCCGAGCAGCGCCGGGCCGATGATCAGCGGCCGATCGCCCAGGGCGGGCGCTCCCGGGAGTCGGGGACCTTTCGGCTGGCCGTCACCGGGCGCGTGCCCTTCGGACGCGGAAAGGTACAGCTCGAGTGGGAAGTCAAGCCTTTCGGATCGCCCTTCGACGGTATGGGGACTTCCCGCAGCGCCTGGCTCGATACCGGCACCGCGGGTGCGGTCTTCAACGAGTTGATCTCGGGCCTCGAGCCGGGCGGGAAACACTGGCGGATGCGGCTGCACTACGATGCCGCCACCACGCCCTTCCAGCGTGCCGGTCGCTGGTTGACAGGCGCGACCAACGGCTGGCAGGAGCAGGATCTCTCGATCGCCTCCTTCGTCGGTGGGCAGGTCTGGGAAGACCGGGATGGTGACGGCATCATGGCCACCGAGGAGCCGCGCCTGTCCGGTGTGGCGATCGACTTGCTCGATGATACAGGGGCAGTGATCGGCGCTACGGTCAGCGCCGGCGACGGCACTTACCGCTTCGAGGTCGAGCCCGATGTGCCGGTGCGGGTACGCTTCGTGGTCCCCGGCGGCTGGCGGCTGACCGCGCAGGACCAGGGCGTCGATGACATGGTCGATTCGGATGCCGACACTGTCAGTGGTCAGACGGCTCTGATCGCGCCCCCCTTCGAGTCGATCGACGAGCAACGCTGGAGTGCTGGCCTGAGGCGCGCGGGGATCTGCACGCCGCCGGACGAGGCGGTCTACCTCTACGCGGTGACTCTCAGTACCGACGGCAATGATTACCCGGTGCTGAACTTCCAGGATCCCAATCAACCCGACGCGGTGACCGGCTACAACATCTATCGTTCTTCCGATGCGGGGCTGCCCCACGGCCAGTGGCCGCGGCTGGCGGACGACGTCATCGATATGGACGAGGCCGAGCCGAACAAGCAGTGGACCGACACCAGTGGCGACGTTTCACCCACCGGGAGCTGGTTCTATCAGGTCGCGCCCTACAACCACGACTGCCCAAGCGATACTGCGGAGGGGCCGTGGTAGGTGCCGGCTCGACTCGTGCCGGTCAGCGTAGCTGGTAGCGCAACCCGTAGGCGGTGCCGCCACCGGTGCGGCGGGAACGTCGGCGCTGGAGTTCGACCACCACCCGACAGGTCTCGCCCTGGGCGATCTCGCAGCTCACGCCCGGGTTGACTCCCCAGGCCGACAGGGGAGTGGTGCGGCGCTCGGCCCGGACTCCCCGGGAGACGTAGCGTTCTCGCGAATACTCGCTCCACTCGTCTTCCGGGTCGCTTTCTACGGCCGTGACGGCAAAGCCGGCGAGAATCTCGTGGCGGCCGGCGGGGATCAACTCGTCATAGACCACCTCGCCCTTCTTGAGCGACAGGCGTGCCGGCCGCTCGAGAAACTGAGCGGGCTCCGATTGTCCTTCGATCACTTCGCCGCGGCTGGCCACCCGCTTGCCATCGACCACCACCTCGAGGGAGGTGACGGGGAACGGTGCGCGAAACTCCACCACCAGCCGGCCCATGCCTTCGGGGAAGGGCTCGCCCGATTCGGCAGGAGGGGGAG
>JALTMS010000353.1 GCA_027001345.1 Acidobacteriota bacterium
TGATCGACGAGTCCGAGGTGGTCTGGGCTCAGCAGACGGTCAGCCAGCACGCCGACGATCTGGCGCTGCTTGCCGAGCAGCAGGGTTTCGTGATGCGGCTGCTGCAGGCGGTCACCGGAGCCTGCGAGGCCTTCGTGCTGGCGCGCGGCGAACAGGCGGTGCTCGAGGTCGCCGCCGAGGCGCTCTCCCGCCGCTGTGCCCAGCCCTACGCGGCGGTGTTTCTCGTCCGCGAGCACTTTCCCGACGCGACCTTCTCCCCGGCGGGACTGACCGGGGTGGCCATCGAGGAGGTGGCCCGGGCCGGACGGGCGGCGGATCAGGGCGGGCATCCGGCGGCCTGTCCCGCGCTGCTCGAGGAGATTCTTCCCCGGACGCTGTCCCGGGCCGAGGGCGTGGTGTTGCGGGAGCCGGAGCTGCCGGGCAGCGAGGCATGGCTCCGCGAATGGGCGATTGCTTCGATGGTGGTGGTGCCTCTGCTGTACCAGGGACAGGCCACCGGCGCGCTGTTGATGGCATCCGAGCGGGAGGACCTGGAGTCGGCCCGCCCGGTGGTCGAACTGCTCGCCCGGCAGGTGGTCGCGGCGCTGATCGCCGTGCGTCGCGGGCGGCAGCTCGAGTCCGAAGCCCGGCGACAGGCGCTGGAGATCCGGCGTCTCGAAGAGGTGCGCGAGGACCTCGATTCGGCATGCCGGCAGGCCGAGGAGCGCAGCCGACGCAAGAGCCGCTACCTGGCTCACCTCAGTCACGAGATCCGCACCCCTCTCAACGGCATTCTCGGCATGGCTTCGCTGCTGGCCGAGGGCCGGCTCGACGCCGAACAGCTCGATGCCCTCGAGACCCTTCGGGGCTGTGCCGACTCGCTGCTCGAACTGCTCGACCAGGTGCTCGACCTGAGTCGTTCGGAAGCCGGAGTGCTGAGCCTCGAGCCGGTGCCCTGGAGCATCATCGAGCTGGCCGAGAGCGTGGTGGCGACTGTCGCGGGACCGGCGCGGGGCAAGGGGCTGCGCATCGAAGTGGTGCTGGAGAGCAAGCTTCCCGAGCAGGTGCTGCTGGACGCCGGTCGGGTGCGCCAGGTGCTGGTCAACTTGATGGGCAATGCGGTGAAGTTCACCGACCGGGGGCGGGTGGTCCTGCGCGTGGGCAAGGCCGCGGGTCCCACCGGCGAGGACGAGTTGCGGCTGCTGGTCGAGGACACGGGCTGCGGGATTCCTCCCGGACAGCTCGAGCGGATCTTCGAGCCCTTCGAGCAGACCGAAGAAGGCCGCCGGCGTCGAGGCACCGGTCTGGGGCTGGCGATCTGCCGCGAACTGGCCACGGCGATGGGCGGGGAAGTGCGGGCCGACAGCCGGCCGGGCGAGGGCAGTCGCTTCTGGCTACAGTTCCCCCTGCGCGAGCCGGCCCTTCCGCCATCGACGCCTGGCCACACTTCGGGTGGGGTGGTGCTGGCCAGCGACGACCGGCTGAGTTGCGAGGTGATCGACGGGCTGACCCGGCAACTCGGAGTGCCCTGTGCGCACCTGTCCGGTCTCGACGGCTTCGAGACGGCGCTCGCAGAGATCCATGGCGCCGGTCCGCGGGCGAGGATCGCCCTGATCGACGGGGCGCTGGGTCACGCGGCGTCCATCGCGGAGACAGCCGACCGCCATGGCCTGGCGCCGTGGTTGCTGTGGAGCGATCCTCGGGCCCGGTCCCCTGAACTCGGCAAGCCGTGGAAGGGGATCGTGCGCTCCCCAATCCAGCGGCAGACCCTCGGGGGCCTGCTGGCCGGCGAGGGAGGGCAACGTCCGGCGTCCGCCGCCCGCTTCACCGCCCCGGCAGCCCTGGCAGGGACTCGCGTGCTGGTCGTCGATGACGACCACGTTTCCCGCAAGCTGCTCGGCCGTCTGCTGACACTGGCCCGGGCGGAGGTGACTCTGGTCTCCGACGCCGCCGCCGCCCGCCGGGCCTATGCCGAAGAGGATTTCGATCTGGTGCTGACGGACTGGAACTTGCCCGATGCCGAGCCGGGAACTCTGGCCGCCGCCTTGCGCGAGATCGAAAAGGGTGCGCGGCGGGAGAGGCGACCGATCGTGCTGTGCAGCGCCGAGGATGTCGAAACTGCCCGGTGGTCGGCCGTCGGCATCGATGCCGTGCTGCCCAAGCCGGTGCGCGCCGAAGAACTCTACGCCGTGATCGGCACCTGGATAGCGCAACCGGTGGGTGTCGGGGAGTAGCAAGCCGGCGGGGGGAGAACTGGCAGGGCTACGGGGATTCGAACCCCGGTTTCATGGCTGAGAACCACGCGTCCTAACCCCTAGACGATAGCCCCGCCCGGGCCGTCCAGCAGACGGTGCGGCAGATTATAGAGAGCCTTTGGCGGGTGTCAAACGCCGCGAGAGCGGTGCTATTCTTCGCCCGGACCCCAGTGGCCCCGCAGGGACGACCCCGCAGGAGGTGCAGGACGCCATGAGCGATTTTCCCGGTGAAGAGCGGCCTCGCTTCGAGGAGTCGCCGCTGACCCGCAACGAGTACATCCAGGCGATGGTGCACTTCTACCGGGGCGAAATGAACCGCTCGAACGTCTGGCGCCAGCGACTGGACAACACCACCAACTGGGCCGTGGTGACCTCGGCGGCGATCATCACCTTCTCGTTCTCCGAGCCCTTTCAGACTCACCTGCTGCTGGTGGTCTGCAACTTCCTGATCCTCGGCTATCTCTTCATCGAGGCGCGGCGTTTCCGCTACTTTTCGGTTTACCGCGCCCGGGTGAGGATGCTCGAGGAGAATTTCATTCTGCCGATCGTCACCCGCAATCTGGTCTCTCCCAAGCCTGACTGGCGAGAGTTCGTGGCGATGGATCTGGACGTGCCGAAATTCAAGTCCACCCTGATCGAGTCGCTGGCCCTGAGGGTGCGCTACAACTATTTCTGGATCTTCTCGACCCTCTTTCTGGCCTGGCTGCTGAAGGTCTGGCTGCACCCCGAGCCGTCGCTCTCCTTCGCCGCCTTCTACGCCCACATGGCCGCGCCCCCGCTCCCCGGGTGGGCGGTACTGGGCGTGGCCGGTTCGTTCTATCTCGTGATGACGGTGCTCTTCCTCCAGGCCGGCCGGGTGCCCGCCACCAGCGAGGACGAGGTCCACGGTTACGAGGCCGACCGTTCCCACTGGAAGCTTTGACGGGGGCGGCTCAGGGGGCTTCGGTCATGCTCTCGAGGGTCAAGGGCCCGCCTTCATAGCCGTCGGGGACGCTGTAGATGCCGGCCGGCGGATCGAGTTCTTCGACACTGCGGACTTCCTCGATGCTGTGCGAGGTCGAGCCCATGTACTCGGTGGTGGTTTCCTGGTAGACCCGATAGCCCCGGATCTTGCTCATTTCGGCGACGAGCTGATCGATATCCTTCTGCATCACGAACATCGTGGCCGTCAGCATCCGCGTCGCGGTGGCAGGCAGGCGAATCTGCTCGGAAGCCCAGATCACCGAGCGCGCCTTGAAGGTCGCCGAGTGCATTTCCATGTCGTAGCGCCGGCAGTCGAAGCCGGCGATCCTGCGCGTTTCCTCGCGTGGGGTGACCTGGACCTCGATCTTCATCTTGTCCAGCATCGGCTCGATCATCGGCCACATCGCGTCGGGCACGATGTTGCGCAGGCTGATCGGCAGGTCGGTGACGCTGTAACGCCGGTCCGGGGTGTGCAGAATGTAGAAGCGCTGCTCGTCGAGGCGAATCAACATCACCTTCTGGCCGAGGTCGGTGCGCAGCCTGTCCTCACCGATCCAGAGGGTGACGGTTTCCTCGCGGGCGGGTTCGCTGTGGCCCATCACCTCGGTGGCATCGATGCGACGAACCTCGACGATCTTGGTATCGGCCAGGGCAGATGTCAGCAGGCCGGCGGCCAGGCAGAGGGCGGCCAGGGTCTTCATCGCTTCTTCCTTCCAGCCCCGCTCGAGGGGAGCCAGGTGATGCTGACATGGCTGGCTCGCGACGGCCAGCGCCAGGCGCCCCGCGACACCGGCCGGGGGACTATCCCGTGGCGCCGTGGCGGGCGATACTGGAGGCATGACGACCGGAACCTCGAAAAGCGGCGCCGCGAGACGGGTGGCACTGCTCGCCGCCGGGCTCGCGCTGGCGCTTTCCTGCGGCAAGACGGACAAGCCGGAGCCGGAGCAGCCGCCGATTCCTCCGCTCCGGCATTTTGTCGGGGCGGCGCTTCTGCGCCAGCACCTCGAACGCGGCGAAGCGCTGTTGCTGGTGGACATCCGGCGGGAGGCGGACTACACCGCGGGGCACCTGCCCCAGGCGGTCAGCGTGCCCCTCGAGACATTGCGACCCGATCCCCTCGGTCGCCTGCCCGCTGCCAGGCGGCGCGAGATCGGCGAGGCCCTGCGGCGGGCGGGGGTGCGCCCCGACCTGCCGGTGGTGGTCGCCGGTGAGCCGGGGCG
>JALTMS010000354.1 GCA_027001345.1 Acidobacteriota bacterium
AGCTAGCACCTGGCCACCAGCTTGCAGACATGGCCGACCACGAAGTGGAACGGCACGGACCGGTGCGGCGGGTGGACGATGCCGGCGTCGATCAGCGCTTCCAACATTCCCTGGTTCTCGGACCGGTCCTTGATGACCACTTCGTCAGGGTCCAGCTGAATGTCCGGAACGTTCACCGTGGCGGTCGCGACGGGTGACCCATCGTCGGCGACCAGGGCGATCGCCGGCCTGCCGTCGGCATACTTCTGGAGCCTTGCGGTACAGCGCCAGTCCTGGAACCGCACCACCCCGAGCGTGATGTTGCTCATGGGACACCTCCTCACATCAAGCCACGTTCGGCGAACGAGACGCTTTCACCGGCCGAGACCACGAAGTGATCCAGCACGCGGACATCGATCAGCGCGAGCGCGTCCTTGAGCCTCCGGGTGATCGATTGATCCGCCATGCTGGGTTCGGCCAGCCCGGAAGGGTGGTTGTGGTAGAACACCACGGCGGCCGCGTTCGATTCCAGGGTCTGTTGCACCACGACACGTGGATGGATCGAGGCCCCATCCAGGGTGCCCTGGAACAGCTCCCGCATGTCGATGATCCGGCACCTGCTGTCGAGAAACAGGCATCCGAAGACCTCGTTGGGGCGGTCCGCCAGCTTGAGTCGCAGGTACCTCCGGGTATCGTCCGGGTTTTCCAGGCGTTCTCCCGGTTGGTGCCGCGCTTCCATGATCTGGAGGGCGAGCTTCACGAGGGTATCCTGCTCCACCGGGGTGAGATTGCTGGCATGGAGACCAGCGAAGCGGTTCATGTCGAGCGATACGACGTTGTTACGTGGCATGGTCGTCTCCTGTAGGTTGAAAAACCGGGGAGGCGCCATGCCCCATGCCGGGGATGACGTTCCCCGGCGGGGTTGAAGGATGAACCGGGAGCCCAGTTGGGCTCGTCCCTGTCTCGCCGGTTCCAGGGACGTTGCCGCGATGCCCTCGCGGCGGGGGTTGAAAACGGTGGGGAGGGCTTTCCGCAGTCACCAGGGGTGGCTGTGGAAAACGGGTCCGCAGTCGTGAACGAAGAGAGAAGGGATGCCGGGGTGGATGCCCCGGCGGGTGGAATCAGCCGATCAGTCTGAGCGCGGTGAGCGCCGCGACCAGGGCGATCATTGTGCCGACGCTCCACATGATGTGTCGGTTGCCTTCGGCGATGATCTGCGCCTTGAGACCAGCGAGTTCGGTTCGGACCTCGGCGACGTCCTGCTTGAGTTCGCTGCGGACCGAGGTGACTTCGCCCCGGACTTCGGTGATCTCGCCACGGACTTCGGCGATCTCTTGCTTGAGTCCGGCGATGTCGTCCTTGGTGGCCAGATGGGCCATGACGAACTCGCCGAAGGCTTCGGCCTCCGCTTCTGCGACGGCCTCAGCTTGTTCGGCTGGCATGCCCGCGTCGCGGAGCTTGCGGGCCAGCTTGAGGGTGTCGAATGCGACCATGTTCATTACTTTACCTCCGATTCTGGTCGTCGTGAACCCGACGGAGGTCCGCCCTGCGGGGGCGAAGCCCCCGTCGGGGTGGTGCGGTGGATGGCTCAGGCCGCGGCCTTGGGAAGACGCCAGACCTTCTCCCGGCCGTCGAAGCGGTAGCCTTGCTCCTTGAGCTTGGCCTTTTTCGCCTCGAAGTCCGGGTCGTCCTTCGACAGCCGGACCTCGGCCGGCAACGGCTCGGGCTCGATCGGCGGTGCCTCCTCCGACTGGGTCGGGGTCTCACCGTCGGGCGATGCCTCCCGCTTGGGACGCTGGTAGACCGTCTCGCCATTGACCTTCATCCAGTCGATCCGGAGAAGCCGGGCCTTCAGGCTGACGCCGGTCTCACCGGCCCGGTCACCCTTCTCGTAGGTGAAGGTCTCGGCGTACAAGTCGCCCAAGCGGAAGCCGGTGAGCAGCGTGGTGTCACGGTCGTTGATCGCGTCCATGTGCTCCCGCACCAGCCGCTCAGCCTCCCGGCCGACGATGCGGCAGTCGAACCGGGTCCGTTGCACATTGTCGGCCGAACCGAAAATGGCGGTGATGGTAACGGCCAGGAAAGCCTGACCACGTTGAGGGATCACTTCCCGGGCACGGCTCAGATGGCCAAGACCCTGGATGTGGAGGTCGTAAAACTTCTCGGTGTCATGGGACATGGCTGTGTCTCCTTGGTTGGTTGAAAGAAAAACCGGGGAGACACCATGCCCCTGGCCGGGGAAAGTGCTCCCCGGCGGGGTTGAGGGAAGGACCGAGGCCTTGTGGCCACCCCGTTCGCATCGGTCCAGCGGGGTTTCTGCTGCCCTTGGCCCAGGCAGCGGGGCATGAAACCTGTGTCGTCCTCCAAAATCTAGCATAAAAGCGGCGCCCGGCAAATGCCGGGCGCCTGGCTCAGGCGTCGTCGGCACCGCCTCTGTCGCGGATGGCCTCCAGACGGCAACAATGGCAGCCGGTACTCGGCGTGTAGTAGTAGTTGCCATGGCGCTCGCACTTGATGCGCCGGCGTCCCTTGATCGGTTCCAGCTTGCCGTCGACGAATGCCGCCCGGGCGACAGGGGCGCCGCATTCCGGGCATTTCCTCGGCATGCGGTAACCGCTTCGACCGCGCCAACGCAGCACATGGCCCTGTTCACAGATCGCATGAGGCATGATTGCTCTCCTTCTCGTGGATGAAGATGGGGCCGGAGCGGCTGGCCCGTGGTGGGCCGCCACTCCGGCGGGGTGGAAGGCTGCTCAGGCGACCGCCTCGACGGGTTGGATGCCCTCGAGATACCCGGCGGCCTTCCGTGCCAGGCTCGCGGCGCGGAAGATGGCCCGCTTGTCCTGCTTGAGGACCTCGAGCCAGCTCGAGATGTAGCCCTCGTGCCTGAGTTCACCCTGGATGCCGAGGTTCGCGCAGAGGAAGGCGGCCCCGAGTTCGGCGACCAGTTCCTCGAAGGCGTAGTCGGCGTCGCCGAAGGCCCGTCCGAACTTCCGGTCGAGGCGGCTTTCGTGCCCGGTCCAATGCGTCAGCTCGTGCATCAGGGTGGCGTAGTAGCCGCCCTGGTCCGCGAAGGCCCCGCGGGGCGGCATGCGGATGAAGTCGCCGGACCGGCGATAGAACGCCCGGTTGCCCCGGTGCTCGATCCGCGCGCCGCTGGCCTGGACGAGCCGCTCGGCTTCCTCGAAGGGTTCCCAGTCCGGATCCCTCTCGACGGGCAGCATCGATTCGGGCAGGTCGTCGCACTGCTCGACGTTGAAGACGGTGTAGCCACGCGCGAAGGGGATGACCCGGGTGCGTGGATTGCCGTCCTCGTCGTGGAGGACGTTTCCGTCCCGGTCCCGTTCCTCGTGTTCCACGAACTTCCAGAACACGACGAGGGTGCCCTTCTCCCCCTGGCGGACGTGTCCGCCGATCTCCCGGGCCTGCCGGTAGGTGAGCCAGCGGTCCGTGCGGAACCCGGCCTCCTGGGCCGTGGCCCATAGCAGGAGCTGGTTCACGCCGTGATAGGGGCGGCCGCTGACCGCGTTCCTGGGGCGGTCGTCGCCCGACGTCGGCGTCCAGGGCCTGACCCAGGGCGGGCAACCGCGTTCCAGGGCCTCGATGATGCGGTCGGTGACCGCCTGGTAGATGTCGCGTTTGTCTTGCATGGTCTTCTCCTTGCTTCGTGAAAAAGCCGGGAGAGACCACGCCCCTGGCAGGGGAGATGTCTCACCCGGCCGGGGTGGAAGGAAGGCCGCCGGTGCGCTAGGCTGGCGGCATGGAGTTGAAGATTGTCGACTGCGGAAACGACGAACGTCTTTTCCGGCGCCTGCTGGAAGAGCCGTTCGCGTTCGACCAGGCGACCTACGAACGCCTGGTGGACCGTTTCCGTTCCCGCCTCGACATCGACGATCTTCTGTCGATCACGGCGAAGCGGCTTCGACAAGGCCTATATGCCGACCCGCTCGAACGCCGGACCGAGGAGGCCGACCGCTTGCTGGACATCCTGGAGCGCCGTGATCGGGCGGGGCTCAGGGTCCCAGCTCGCGGGCCAGCATTTCCTCCTCGATCTTCTTGAGCAGGAACCTGGCATCCCCGATCACGTCCGGATCCGTCAGGTGCTCCAGCGCCCGGACGAGGCCGTCGCGCCGTTGGACCAATTCACGGTCCTCCGCTTTCTCCAGCCAGCGATAGAACGCCTTCATGTCGTAGAGTGTGCCCATGGTCTTCTCCTTGCTTCATGAAAAAAGCCGGGAGAGACCGCGCTCCGGAGGGGGAGGGGTCTCCCCCGGCCGGCGCGATCTCGGCACGGCCTGACCTTCACCTCGCCGCACTGGCGGCTTGTCATCCACCCCGGCCGGGGGAGACCCCTCCCCCTCCGGAGCGCGGTCTCTCCCGGCTTTTTTCATGAAGCAAGGAGAAGACCATGGGCACACTCTACGACATGAAGGC
>JALTMS010000355.1 GCA_027001345.1 Acidobacteriota bacterium
TTCATCGATGGTCGGATTCCACATCACGGGTCTCCCTCGAGGTGCCTGTGGCTTCCTACGGTACGACAGCTTATCGCAGATACATGCGAGACCCACCGTCGCTACAGCGGGCTCTCCTCACGTACTTGTGGGTGCGGCCGCCGGGCCCATGGCGTCCAAGTAGGTGATTGGCAGCGCGTTGGGGGTCGATCGGTGCCGACTGGAGGGTGTCGAGACGAGTAAGCGGCGAGAAATCGAGGGGGCTCGGCTCTGGATCCGGCAGGGCCACAAGGCAGATTCCTCGGAAGGAGAAGGCGAGTCCACAGCCGTGGACTGGCGCCTCACGCTGGACGTACTGTTTCGTCTGCTTTCAGTCCACAGCGGTGGACTGGCCCACAATAACCGACCCCAACCAGCCGCCATTCGTGGCGTTTCAACCGAAGCGCTCGTGCAGAATCCGGCTGAAGCCCTGCTGCCCCCAGAGCCGAGCCCCCTCCACCTCCCGGCAGGCCCGCGGCACGCTGTACCCGGCGCGAACATCCCTTCCACCGCTCGAGTCAGCATTCCCCGCGCACTCTTCCGCAAGACCTCCGTCGGCGCGGCTCGCGGCGATGGCGACCGCGTCGCCGCCGCCTTCTCGGTAGCTTTCGAGGTGGTGCCGTACTCCTCCGCGCGTGCATGGCATTGTGCCTTCGTCCTGTTCCGTACTCAGGGCACGCGGCCTCCTTCAGCCTCTCACGCTTAACCTTCGTATATGCCTCTGGTGGGCCGCCAGCCCAAGGTCACCTTCTCAGCGGCGACCCCGTTCTGGGTCGATTTCCTCGAGAGCCTGGCGAATGGTGTCGATGCAGGATGTCGATGAGATATCAATGGTCCGCCCTCGGTCGCCGGCTACGACCAACTCCGTGTGCGGGATCGCGGCGACACGAAAGGCGCGAACGACGTTGTTGTTCCACCCTGCGCTCGGTTCGAAGAGGGTGAGGCCCGGCAGTTGCAGCCTGTCGAGTGTCTGCCTGGCATCCTTCTCCTTCTCGTCGATGCAAACGGTCACCAGGGCGAATCTCGGATCCCGAGAAAAGGTCTCCTGAATGGCCTGAAGGCGAGGCAAAGAACGGATGCACGGTGCGCACCAGCTCGCCCAGAAGTCGATCAGTACGACCCGCTCCTTGTAGTCGGACAGTTGCCAGGGTTCGCCGTCAATGGTTGTACTCGCCACATTCAGCACAGGTTGAGGGAGAACGCGGTCCCGCCCAGCGGGCAGCACGCCTGCCGTTGCGTTGCTGGATGGCCTTGCAGGAACCAGCATTCTCGGCGCGGCGTTCGAGTGCACGCTCTTTTTCCGGGATGGAGATCGGCTCACTGGTTCGCTTCGGAGCGTGTTGATCATGCTGATCGAAACGAAAGCAAACATCAGTGCGGCTCCGAGAGCAAGGCCCGCCGCGAGAAGCCACGAGCGAATTCGGGTAGTGACTAGACGTTGGACCAAGTGCAACGGTTTCGTCACGTAGCGAATGATGATCGGCAGTGCAAATACCGTCAAGACCAGGTACGACTGGCAGAAATCCAGCCAGACGATCCGAGGAAAGGAGAAGGGTTGGACCGCCGATGGATCTGCTGAGGGAGGGAGGGACTGGAGGAGCCTCGCGAACATTTCGACATTCTGCTGCAGGAGTACGATCATCACATAGATTTCATTCAGTAGTGATTCCGTCATGACCTTGACAAAGTTCGCGATCCAGATGACTACGTAGATACGGTACACAATGGCTGCGGCACGCAATGCATGGGGAAGCGTTCTTCTTTCCATTGGCCCTCCAGCCCCGAAGGCGCGTCCGCGGCTCCCAGCGCTTGGCCCGCGAGAACGGGGCGAGACCAAGAATCGCCCTCTTTCGGGCAATAGGCGGAGCATGCGCGAGTTGAACGCGGCGGTAACGAATCAAGGATACCAGGCCCCGAGCTACCTGGCGTGTCAGCGATCAAATAGCTCGGATGGTTGGCGCCATGTGGGTGGCGCCATGCAAGAGACGCTTCAAGAAGCTGATGAAAACGCCAGCGTTGACTCGACCGTGGACGCCCATGAACCGGAAATCTCCGCGGCGACTGACCGCGGAGATGATGTTCAGGCCGAAGCAAACTCTTGTGGCGGAGACGACCGGCGTCGTGCCTCGCGGACCCCATGTCGTGCCGGCGTTAGCTTCGGACGGCGTCGCCCACGCTTGCGTCCATCGAGGCGGTCCTAGCCGCCGTCGCGATAGCTGGCTAGCGAGGAGTAGACGGTCGTACGATGGCCCCTAGAACGCGCGCTACGGCCGCCGGAGATTTACCGCTCTGAACCACGGCAACGCCGCGCCGTCGGAGTTCTGTCAACTGCTCATGGGTCAAGGGCAGGGGTTGTCGTTGCCGCGGGTGATGCCGGTTCCGTCTCCCAGCGGACTCTCGCCGCCGTTGCCGCGTCCGGTGACCAACCAGTAGAGGGCTTCGGAAGCGGAGGGCACCAGTGTGTCGTCGAAGAAGGTCTCCACCAGGTCACAGAAGCGGTCGGCGTAGGCGTTGCTGCCGGGGGACTGGGTGTAGGAACCGCCGGCGGCGAGTACGGCCAGGTCGCCGCGGTAGAGGTTGAAGGTGGAGTAGGCGGGATCCGACTGCCACTCCAGGCGAGGGTGGTCCAGCCGGTCGAAGAGCACGATGCCGTCGTCCAGGTCGCAGCGGTCGCCTTCCTCGTCGCCGTCCGAGTCGGCCTGGGCCGGGTTGGGGGTGGTCGGACAGTTGTCGCAGATGTCGCCGGCTCCATCGGCGTCGCCGTCGATCTGCTCGGGGTTGGCGCGGTGCGGACAGTTGTCGCAGGCGTTGCCCAGGCCGTCGGCGTCGCCATCCTTCTGCTTGGGGTTGGGGGTGTTCGGGCAGTTGTCGCAGACGTCGCCATCGCCGTCACCGTCGGTGTCGAGCTGGTCCGGGTTGGCGTCGAAGCGGCAATTGTCGCAGAGGTTGAGCACGCCGTCGCTGTCCGCATCGGTGCCGTCCCCATCCTCGTCGATCAACTCGTCGCAGTCGTCGTCGAATCCGTTGCAGATCTCGGTGGCACCGGGGTAGGCCTGGTCGTTCTCGTCGTCGCAGTCTCCGTCGCAGATCCTCGACCCGTCGTTGTCGCCGTCGGCCTCGTCGGCAGGAGCGGTGGGCCAGGCCGGGTCGTCGCAGTCGTTGTTGATCCCGTCGCAGATCTGCGGTGCTCCGGGGTAGGTGTCGGCATCGTTCGGAGCGCAGTCGCAGACATCGCCCGCTCGATCGCCGTCGCCATCGAGCTGATCGGCGTTGGCCAGCGCGGGACAGTTGTCCACGCCGTTGCGCACGCCGTCGCCGTCAGCGTCGCCACAGACCGCTCCCTGCTGCGAGCGGAAGTGGTTGTATTCGACCCACGAGTCCGCCTCGGGCGCCGGCAGGGTGCCATCGTCGAGAATATTGGTCCGGTGATAGGCGTGCTGATTCCATATCGCCCGCGCCGAAGGCCATTCGGCGAGGGGATCGTGGATCACGCGCACCCCGGCCGAGCCGGGGCGATCGTAGTCGTTGGCGGCGATGACGATCTCGGCCTGGCCGTCGCCGTCGATCTCGGCCACCACCGGCCCTTCCACACCCGTGGCCGAGGAGTTGTCGATCTCGCCGATCAGGGCTCCATCGACGCCACGCCAGATGCGCAGGCGCTGCTCGTCGGTCTGGGCCACATCGAGGCTGCCATCGGCATCGAAGTCGAAGAACGCGGGTGAGGAGCGGGACGAGGAGTTGTCCGCCAGGGGTTGGGTCCACATCACCTGCAGGCAGTCGGTCTGGCCTCCGGTGGGCGCGACGTATTCGAGCAAGGTGAAACCGCCGCCTCCGGCCACCGCGACCTCCGGGATGCAGTCGCCGTTCACGTCGCCGAGAGCCGGCGGGCCGCCCAGCCAGGGATCACCGCTGGTGCTCTCCAGGGGCTGCTCGCAGCGCACCGCACCGGTGGCCCCTTCGAGGATGAAGACACGACTGGTGCCGTGGTCCACCACCACCACCTCGGGGATGCCGTCGAGATCGAAGTCGCCCACCGCCGGGTAGTGGGGTCCGGCCCCCAGGGCGGCCTGCTCCCACAGCAGGCTGCCGTCCGCCTCGAGGGCCTTCCGTCCGGTGAGCACCTCGGCTCGGCCGTCGGCGTCCACGTCGGCGGCGGTGGCGATCACCGCGCTGCGGTCGCCGTCGTCGAAACGCAGCATGCCGTTGCTCGAAAAAACGGCACTACCCGCCAGGACTTCCACCTGGCCGTCGGCGTCGAGGTCGGCCAGGGAAAGCTGGGTGTAGGGATCGAGGGGCAGCAGCAGCTTCTCGCTGCACCAGAGAAAATTGCCTGCCCCGTCGAAGGCGGCGATGCGGTTGAGGGTGTCTTCGGGCCGGCCTTCGACG
>JALTMS010000356.1:0-481 GCA_027001345.1 Acidobacteriota bacterium
CACCGGGGCCGCCGCAAAGGCGCTAGCGGCAATGAGGAGGGCGTAACATGGAAAAGCTCGGAGTATTTCTCTGCAGCGGTTGCGACATTGGCAAGGCTATCGACACCGAGAAGCTGAAAGAAGTTGCCGTAGAAAGCGACGCGGCAACGATCGTCACCGTTTCGGTGCACCCCAGGCTGTGCGCTGCGCAAGGGCTGAAACACATACGACAGGTCATATCTTCCGGGCAGGTGGACGGCGTGTTGATAGGTGCATGTTCTCCACGGGAGAAAACTGCGGAGTTCACGTTCGACGGTACCAGGGTGGCGGTAGAGAGGTTGGGACTGAGAGAGCAGGTGGCGTGGTCGCAGCCACACGGAGAACAAGACACGCAGCTTCTCGCCGAAGACCTGGTACGCATGTGGCTTGCCCGTGTGGCCAAGGAATCGTTGCCCAAGCCGCTCGAGGAGCAGGTCTCCAAGACGGTTCTGGTGGTCGGAGG
>JALTMS010000356.1:491-4381 GCA_027001345.1 Acidobacteriota bacterium
CTGGGCAGCCCCGTCATCCTCGTGGAAAGCTCAGAGCGTCTGGGTGGCATGCTGGCAGAGGCAGGGCCGCTGCCGCCCGAGGTACCTCCGTGGGGCGAGCTTCACGAAAACCCCGTACCGGCCCTAGTAGCCGAGGTTGAGAGCGACAAGAACGTCGAGGTCGTCACCTGCTGCAGGATAAGGACTATTGCCGGGCAGCCCGGCCAGTTCGAGGTGAAGCTGCAGGCCGGGGGAGAAAGCCTGACACGAAAGGCGGGTGCCATCGTGCAGGCAACGGGGGCACGCCCCTATCCCGGAAAGAACCTCGAACATCTCGGCTACGGGTCGAGCCCGAACGTGGTCACGGCCGACGAGTTCAACAAGCTGCTGGCAGATGATGTACTCCTGCGCCCCTCCGACGGCCGGCCCGCGCGCGAGATCGTGTTCATTCAGTGCGCCGGGTCACGGGATCCGGAACACCTTCCCTACTGTTCGTCGGAGTGCTGTCTTACCACCTTGAAACAGATTGCCCGTGTATCGAGCAAATTCCCCGAAACACGCTGCCGGGTCATCTACCGCGACATGCGGGCCCCGGGGCAGTTCGAACATTTCTACAGAGCGGTACAGGAAAAGAGCCGGGCGGCCTTCACCAAGGGAGACGTCGAAAGCGTGGAGGCTGCGGACGCGGCCGTGGTGGTGAGGTATGCCGATCGCCTTGCCGGTCAGGACATGAACATAGAGGCCGATATGGTGGTGCTCGCCAACGGCATGGTACCGAACTCCGCCGATGGCGAAGCCATCAGGGCCGTCATCGATGCCAGGGCCAGGATCGAGAAGAACGAGTCTGAAAAGCAGGTACAGGACGCCCAGAAAGTCGTCGAGGAACTCGGCCACCACGAGGGCACGGAAATACTGAACCTGGAGTACCGCCAGGGGCCCGACCTGCCCGTGCTGCGTTACGGCTTCCCCGACTCGCACTACATCTGCTTCCCCTACGAGACCCGCCGTACGGGCATATATACGGCCGGCGCCGTGCACACCCCGATGGATTGGGTTCAGGCGGCGGAAGACGGCTGGGGCGCGGCAATGAAGGCGGTGCAGAGCATACGGCTGGCCGAGCAGGGCAAGGCGGTTCACCCGCGAGCGGGAGACATATCAATCGCCGATTTCTTCCTGCAGCGTTGTACGCAGTGCAAGCGTTGCACGGAGGAGTGCCCCTTCGGCACGCTCAACGAAGACGACAAGGGCACGCCGGAGTACAACCCCTTGCGGTGCCGCCGGTGCGGCATCTGCCTCGGCGCATGTCCCGAGAGGATCATCTCCTTCCCCGAGTACTCCGTAGACGCCGTGGCATCGATGGTTAAGGCCGTCGAGGTCCCGGAGGAAGACGAAGAAAAACCACGCGTGATCGCATTCATGTGCGAAAACGACGCGCTGCCGGCTCTCGAGGAAGCGGCCGCCCGGGGCTTCAAGTGGAACCCCTGGGTGAGAATCATACCCGTTCGCTGTCTCGGCGCAGTCAACACGGTATGGATAGCCGACGCACTCTCCCGCGGAATAGACGGCGTGTTGCTCATCGGCTGCCCTTCGGGCAACGATTACCAGTGCCACTATATCCGCGGTTCCGAGCTGGCCAAGACCCGCATGTCGAACGTCAAGGAGACTCTCGAGCGCCTAACACTCGAAAGCGAGCGCGTGCAAGTGCACGAATGCAGCCGCCACGAGTGGAAGCGCGTCGTCGAGATCCTGGACCAGTTCAACGAAACCATCGACGACGTCGGTGCCAACCCCTACAAGGGATTCTGATCGGCGCCAACGGACTCCGGTAGGGTTTGAGGAGCTACGGTCATGAATCGAGTCGAGGACGTTTTCCCCGAAAGCGTTTACCGATGTTACCAGTGTGCAACATGCTCGGCCGTGTGCGAGCTGTCGCCCGACGATTTGCCGTTTCCGAGGCGCCAGATGCTCCTGGCGCAGTGGGGCCAGGACGAAAAACTGCTCAGCGATCCGGCGGTGTGGTTCTGCCACTTCTGCAATGACTGCACCGTGCGGTGCCCACGAGACGCAAGGCCGGGCGAGGTATTGCAGGGCATCAGGAGCCGTATCATAGAAAAGCAGTCGGTGCCGCGGTGGCTTGGGCGGTTGTTCGGAACAGCAAGGTGGAGCTGGGTTTTGCTGCTGGGTGCACCGCTGCTGCTCTGGCTTGCCATACTCTACGCGGTGAACGGGCTCGCAGTTCCTGACGTACCCGCCGGAAAGCTGAACTACGGCGAAGTCGTTCCGCACTGGCTGCTCTACCTCGTGTTCTTCCCTCTCGCCGGCTTCGTGGTGGCCGTCACCGCCATGGGAGCGTCCAAGTTCTGGACAAGTCTCCAGGGAGCAGAAAGAAGGCGGGGCAGTTTTCTCGCAAACCTGGCGCCGGTGCTGTGGGAGATAGCAACACACAGGCGATTCGGAAAGTGCCGGGCGGCATCCGGCCGCAAGTGGGGACATTTCTGGCTCGTCTGGGGATTCGTGGCAGCCCTCGTGGCCACGACGCTCGCCGTAGTGGCGCTGTACGCGCTTGATCACTATCCCCTTGAGCTCACCCACCCCTTCAAGTGGGTTGGCAACATTGCCGCCGTGATGCTCGTCGTAGGAGGGCTGTTGATTCTCGGCGAGCGGCTGAAGGAGGATTCGTCACTCGGCAACTCCACGGCCGTCGACAACTTCTTCCTGGCGCTGGTTCTTGTAGTCGTCTTCAGCGGGGTTCTGACCGAGCTGGGCAGGTTCGCCTTCCGGCCGGGGCTCGCCGTGGGCATATACGTAATTCACCTGGCCTCGATTTTCACGCTCTTTCTCAGCCTGCCGTACTCGAAGTTCGCGCACATCGTCTACAGGACTCTCGCGATGGTGCACGAGAGAATGACCGGAATCCAACCCAAGTGAAAAGGAGGTATGCCATGGGCAAACTGGTAAGTCCGCACGGTTCCAAGGAACTGAAGCCCCTGCTGCTTCCGCAGGAGCACAGAGCGGAAGAGCTAAAGAAGGCCGAGACTCTGAAAAAGGTCCCAATGACGACGCGCGAGACGTCGGATCTGATCATGATGGGAATCGGCGCCTTCACGCCGCTCGACGGATTCATGGGTCACGACGACTGGAAGGGCGTCTGCGACGACTACAAGATGCCATCGAAAGACGGCCTGTTCTGGCCCATTCCAATCACCCTCTCGGCGTCCCAGGACCTTGCAGACTCAATCTCCATCGGTGAGGAGGTGGCCCTCTGGGACAAGGAGACGGAAAGCATCATGGGCACCATGAAGGTGACCGAGAAATACACCATCGACAAGGAACACGAGTGCAAACAGGTGTTTTGCACCACCGACACCGAGCATCCCGGCGTGCAGAAGGTCATGGCCCAGGAGCCCGTCAACCTGGCCGGCACGGTGAAGGTAATCTCCGAGTCCTATTACCCCGAAATGTTCGAGGAGATCTATCAGCGTCCTGCCGAGGCACGGAAGATATTCGAACAACGCGACTGGACTACGGTCGCCGCTCTGCAGCTCAGAAACCCCATGCACAACTCCCATGCGTACCTGGCATGGATCGCCATCGAAGTCTGCGACGGCGTCTACATACACCAACTAGTCGGCAAGCTGAAGCCCGGGGACATTCCCGCCGACGTACGCGTGAAGGCGATCAACGCACTGGTCGAAAAGTACTTCCGCAAGGAACGCGTGGTGACGGGCGGCTATCCGATGGAGATGCGCTACGCTGGCCCGCGAGAGGCGTTGTTGCACGCGGTGTTCCGCCAGAACTACGGCTGCAGCCACCTCATCGTCGGCAGGGACCATGCCGGGGTGGGCGACTACTACGGCCCGTTCGATGCACAGAAGATCTTCCACGAGATCCCGGCCGACGCGCTTCACCTC
>JALTMS010000357.1 GCA_027001345.1 Acidobacteriota bacterium
CGCCCCGGGCCGCAGTGCTGGCCTGCGCCGATTCCCGGGTTCCGCCGGAAGTGGTCTTCGATCAGGGGATCGGTGATCTCTTCGTGGTGCGGGTGGCGGGCAACGTGGTCGACGAGCTGGTGCTCGGCAGCGTGGAATTCGCCGTGGCGACACTGGGCTGCCGGCTGGTGCTGGTTGTCGGTCACAGTCGCTGCGGGGCCGTGGCGGCGACGGTCGATGCGGTGGAGGGCGCTGAGGTGGGCTCGCCCCACTTGCAGGCGATCGTCGAGCGGGCCCGGCCGGCGGTGCTGGCCGCCCGGCCGGCAGACGGCGGCAGCCAGCGCAGCGTCTGGATCGATCGGGCCGTACGAGAAAACACTCGGCACTCCGCGAGAGCCCTGCAGCAGGGATCCTCCCTGCTCGATCGTGCGATCAGAGATCAGGGCGTGCTGATCGCCTCGGCTCACTATTCGCTGGACACCGGCGAGGTGGAATTCCACGAAGACTGACCGCGGTGGCAGCGGTGATGGTAGGCTGCCGTGTGAGCGCTGGGGTGGGACTGCCGCGGGCAGACATGGCGCTGAAAAGATCCCG
This sequence comes from Acidobacteriota bacterium, assembly GCA_027001345.1. Classification (GTDB taxonomy): domain Bacteria; phylum Acidobacteriota; class Polarisedimenticolia; order J045; family J045; genus JALTMS01. The sequence continues at coordinate 574 of JALTMS010000357.1, forward strand.
CGCAAGGAGAAGCGATCCATGTCTGAGTCTCTGATCACTCCCGAAAACCTGTCGATGGATCTGCTCGAGGAGGTCTTCGACGCGGCCTACATGGAATCCTCGATCGACGAGGACGGCGACCTCAAGGTGCTCGATGCCTGCACCGTCTACCTGCGGCCCGACCTCGAGCGCAAGGAGCGCATTCGCCTGCTGGCGATCTTCGCCTTCGAAGAGGCGTCGACGATGGCCGACCGTCTGATCTGCGTCAACAACATCAACAACGAGTACATCGTGGTCACGGCCAGTGCGAGCGACAACGGGCTGCTGATCTTTCGCTACGATTTGATGCTGGCCGGCGGCATGACGAAAAAGGCTCTGGTGTTGAGCGTCAAGCGTTTCGCATCGATTCCCAAGGATGCGATCCAGGATCACGGTTCTTCGATCGTTCGCTGAGATGCCTCCGAGTCGCCTCGAATACGACATCGCCTACGGCGGCTACCTGTTCTGTGCGCTGGCCACTTCGTTCGCCGGGGCGCTGGCCCTGCTCCCACTACCGCCAGGCTGGGCGCCGGGTCTCGCGTTGGTGGTCGGCATTCCGCTCTTTCTGGCAGCCTGCCTGGCGGCTGCCGGGGCGATGATCCTCAGCCTGCGCCTGCGAGACGATCGATCGCTGCTCTTCCTCCTGGTGCTGACCCTCGTTCTGATCGGGTTGGTGGTTTCGGAGATCGGGCCGGCAGTGATCGTCAATGCCCTGTTCCTGCTCTACGGTGTGAGCGGAATCGTCCTGTCAGGGCGCTGGTTCTTCTTCCGGCGCCGCCGCTGAAGGGTCCTTGGCGAGACGATCAATCGGGCAGCAGGCGCGGAAGGTCGACGATGGAATCGAGCACCGCGCTGGGGCGGGGATCGATGCCGTCTTCGTCACCAGAGCGGTACTTGCCGGTACGCAGCAACACGGCCTGCCCGACTCCGGCCCGAAGGGCGCCGGCCACGTCGAATTCCGCATCGTCACCCACCATCAGCACTTCGCTCGCCGGCACCTGCAACTCGGCGGCCAGCGTTTCGAAGAGCAGCGGCGAGGGTTTGCCCAGATTCTCCCACGCGCATCGACCGGCGTAGGCCACGAAGGCGGCGACCGGCCCGAGGTCGGTGACCAGTTCGCCCGCGCGGCGGAACAGGCGATTCTCCTGAAGAGTGTAAAGTCGCGCGCCGCCGAGTACGGCCTTCACCGCGGGTGCCAGGTCCGCGATGCGCCACGAGTGGGCCTCGCTGGCGATCAGCACCGAGCAGGCCTCTTCGGGGGCTGTGCGGCGGAACCAGGCCAGGTCCTCGTGTCCCGCGCCGTCGGCGATCAGCACCCCCCGCTGCTCGCCGCGCGCGACGAGCACCTGCCGCGCCAGGGCGCAGGGCGTGATGATCTGCTCGATGTCGATCCCGAAGCCCATGGCCCGAAGCTGGTCGGCGATCTGCCGCCGAGGACGCGAGGTAGTGTTGGTCACCAGCCGTAGCGGCCAGTGTCGAGCCAGGTGGGTGACGGTCTCGGTGGCCCTGGCGATGGGCCGATCACCGGTGATCAGGCAGCCGTCGATGTCGAGCAGAATCGCCCGGGGGCGAGAGAGCACGGCTATTCTTCCTCCGCTGCCGGCTCCGAATCCAGCCCCGGCTCCGCGGGCGCGTCCGAGAACTCCGCATCATCCTCGGTGATTCCATTGCTGACCTCGCCGTCTTCGCTGGCCTCGTCGGTCTCCGTGCTCAAACCCAGCATGGCTCGCAGAGCGATGGGGTAGGGCGCGCGAGCGACTCCCTTCTCGGTCACGATGGCGGTGACCAGCTCGGCCGGCGTGATGTCGAAGGCCGGATGCCGTGCAGCAACTCCTTCCGGCGCACAGCGGGTCCCGCGGAATTCGAGCACCTCGGTGGCATCCCGCTCTTCGATGGGAATCGACGAGCCGTCCGTGGCATCCGGATCGACGGTGGAGGTGGGGGCGGCCACATAGAACGGCAGACCATGGCGACGGGCGAGAACCGCGACGGTGTAGGTGCCGATCTTGTTGGCGGTGTCTCCGTTCAGGGCGATGCGGTCCGCGCCGGTGATCACCAGATCGATCTCTCCCCGGGCCATCAGGTGCCCGGCGGCGTTGTCCGTGATCACCGTGACGGGGATCCCATCCTCTCGCAGTTCCCATGCCGTCAGTCGGGCACCCTGCAAGTAGGGGCGGGTCTCGTCGGCGAAAACCTCGATCTGCTTGCCCTCTTCGACGGCAGCGCGGATCACGCCCAGCGCCGTGCCGTAGCCCGCCGTGGCCAGGGCGCCCGCGTTGCAGTGGGTCAGCACCCGTGCGCCGTCGGGCAGCAGGAGACTGCCGGCCCGGCCCAGGTCGCGGTTGGCCTGCACGTCTTCCTCGACCATCGCCCGGGCCTCTTCCTCGACCCGGTGGGCGACCTCCCGCGCGGCCAGCCCGTCGGCCAGAGCCCGCCGGGCCACGCCGCAAAGCCGGTCCACCGCCCAGGCCAGATTGACCGCGGTGGGGCGGGCCTGCACGAGCATCTCGGCGCTGCGAGACAGCTCCTCGGCCAGATCCCCTCCCTGTTCGGCGGCGCGCCGCAGGTCCAGGGCCAGGCCGAAAGCAGCGCTGACGCCGATCGCCGGTGCGCCGCGAACCACCATCTCGGAGATCGCCCGGGCCACCTCCTCGCCGCTCGCGCAGCGGATCCATTTCTCTTCCGCCGGCAGCAGCCGTTGTTCGAGCAGTTCGAGAACACCATCCGTCCAGCGCAAGGGTGTGATCATCCGCCAACCTCCATCGAGCCGGCGCATGATAGCGGTCAATGGGCTGTCGCGACATCCCCACCGGCACTCTCGCCCCGACAAGCAGCAGGCCCCGCGGGAAGAGCGGGGCCTGCGAGGAGACCAGAGAGATTGGGAGGAGTGCTGTGGGAGATCAGGAGCCGGAGGTTCCGGCGACGCGCCGGGCCACGGCTCGGGGGCCGGGGCTGACGGCGGCGATCCGGAAGAGCCGGCGCTGCTGGTAGCCGGTGCGCGGGTCGGTCCACTCCAAGCCCACCAGGTGAGCGACGTCCTGCTCGTCATAGCGGAACATCAGCGTGGCGTTCGCGCCCGCCGGCAGGCGATCGACGGCGTGGCGGAAGACCAGGGCCACCTGGCGACCATTGACCAGCACGGCCTGCAGGTTGCCCTGGGCGGAGGGCGCGATTTCCACCCGACCGGCCTCGAAGATCTGGCCGGAGATGGCCACCGGCTGATCGACGGTGGTGACCAGGTCGGCAGCGAAGACCGTGGAGAGAGCACAAGCGACGGCCAGCAGAACCAGGCCGTGGCGGAGAGAGCGGGTCAGAGAGAACTGGGAAGCGGTCATCATGGTTGGTACCTCCTCGCCCGAAACAGAGCAACCCTCCCTGGAGCAACCTCCGTGCCATGACGCTGGTGAACGTCTTCGGAAGATGGCGAGCGTTCGAGGCTTCGGCGCCGGCAAGCGCGGCCGGTCGCCCTGTCCGATCGGACAGCCCTTTCCGGCCACCGACGCTGGCAACGAAAAGCGGCTCTCCCTGACGATTCGGCCTCTCGCTCCTCAGATGTTTGTGGGTGCCATGGGCCTGGAGGCCGCGCCCCCGAAACAGGGGAGGAGAACTCGAAAAACCCGGCTCCCTGGGGAGCCGGGTTCGGCGTTCAGTGGCGGCTGTGGGTCGGGCGGTCAGCGCCGACTGGCGGAGAGGGTGGCCTGACCCGGAGCCACCCGGGCAAAGCGGAACAGGCGCTCCTCGGTGCGGCCGGTGTCCGGCGACTTCCAGCGCAGGCC
>JALTMS010000358.1:0-1493 GCA_027001345.1 Acidobacteriota bacterium
AGCCCAAAGGGGTCACCGCCCAGCCCGACAAGCTGCCCGTCGCCAAGGCGCCGGAGCCCGAAGCCGAGGCACCGGAGCCCGAAGCCCAGGCCGATCTTTCCGCCCCCGCGAGCGCCGAGGCCTCCGGCGCCGAGGCGCCGATTCCGGGTGGCGTCGCAGGCCTGGAAACCGACGAGCCCTTTACCGCCGACTGGTACGTCGGCCTGATCACCGCCCGACTCGCGGAGGCCTGGCGCGACCGGCCGGTCCTCCCCCCGGGGTCCAGGCCGCGCAGGGTGATCATCGCCTTTACCATCTCCAGCAACGGAACGGTCAGCGGCTCGCGGATCCACGTCGCCAGTGGCTACGCGCCCCTCGACGTCTCCGCTCTCCGCGCAGTGCGCTCCCTGGGCCGATTGCCCCCCCTGCCCCGCAGCTACGAGCGCGATTCTCTGTCCGCCCGATTCGTCTTCGAACTCCTCGCCTCCCGGCCCTGATGGCCAGGCCCGAGGACCCAATCCTGATGGGGAGACCCCGCATGACCCGCTCTGACCTCGCCTTTCCGCGCTGCTCCGGCTGGCTGCTGCTCGCCTGGCTGCTCACCGCCCCGCTGGTCACGGCCCAGAGCGACCCCGGAGAGCTGACCGGCGTGATCTCCGGCCGCGGCGCGGCGAAGATCTCCATCGCCGTTCCCCCCACCACAGTGGCCGGGGGAGCCCGCGACGCCGATGCGGCGGAACTCGGTCAGGTGCTGCGTGACGACCTGGACTTCTCCGGCTGGTTCGGCCTGCTCGATCCCCGGGGCGAGGGACGAATCCCCGTCGCTCGCCTGGGCGACGCCACCGCCTGGAGGGAGGTCGGTGCAGCCTACCTGCTGAACTCCACCCTGCGCCGACGGGAGGGACGCGCCGTCTTCGAGGTCCGGCTGATCGAAACCGGCGGCGGCGAGAAGCTGCTCCACCGTCAATGGGGTGGCGAGTTGCCCCGGGACCTGCGCCGCCTGGCTCATGCCGCCTCCGACGCGGTGGTGGCGACCCTCACCGGGCAGCCGGGACTGGCCCAGACCAAGATCGCCTTCGTCTCGCGCCACGGAGAGGGCAAGGAGGTCTATCTGATGGACTATGACGGTGCCCGCGTCCGCCGCCTGACCAACACGGGAACGATCAATCTCACACCCTCCTGGTCGGCTGACGCCCGCCGCCTGACCTTCCTCTCCTACCTCGGACGCAAGCCCTCGATCTACCTGCTGACGGAAAGCGGCGAGGTCACCACCCTGCATCCCAGGGGAGGCGACCTCAACGCGGCCCCCGACTTTTCTCCCGACGGACGGACGCTGGTCTTCTCCTCCGACCGGGACGGCAACACGGAGATCTACCTCTACGATCTGGAGACGGGGCGGGAGACACGGCTGACCCGCAATCCGGCGATCGACACGGCCCCCTGCTGGTCTCCCTCCGGCCGCGAGATCGCCTTCACCTCCGACCGCTCGGGTACCCCTCAGATCTACCTGATGA
>JALTMS010000358.1:1503-4350 GCA_027001345.1 Acidobacteriota bacterium
AATCCGCGCTGGGCGCCGGACGGGCGGCATCTGGTCTTCGCCTCGAACCGGACGGGGATGTACTCGATCTACACCATCCGCGACGACGGCAGCGACCTGCGGCGCCTGACCCGTGGCCGCGAGTCCTTCACCCCGGACTGGAGTCCGATCCGCAAGTAAGCGATTGCATCCCCCGGCGAGGTGGCCACAATAGGGTCGCCGGGGCGCGATGGATGTTCGTTTCCCAAGGAGGAGAGATGCTTCGAGAGCTGAAGATTCCGGGCGCGGTCGTCGTCCTGATCCTGCTGAGCCTGTCGATGATCGGCTGCCCGCGCACCACTACCACGCCGGTCGTCGATGCGCCCACCCCCTCCGAGGACGGGACGGACCAGGCGGCCGAGTGGGGCACGCCTCCAGCCGAGGAGGCACCCGGAACCGCCGAGGAGAAGCTGGCCGGCGAGGGCTTCGCCGAGCCGGAGCTGACCCAGCAGGCGATGGACGAGGCCGTCAAGAGCATCGAGGACGAGGTGGCCGAGGCACGTCAGATTCTGCAGCCGGTATTCTTCGCCTTCGACAGCTCGACCCTCTCCGACGTCTCTCTGCGCACCATCGAAGCCAACGTACGCTGGCTGATCCAGCATCCCGATCTGCGAGTGGTGGTCGAAGGTCACTGCGACGAGCGGGGCACCATCGAGTACAACCTCGAGTTGGGCGCTCGCCGGGCTCGGGCGATCCGCGAACACATGATTCGCCTCGGCCTGGCAGCCGACCGGATCGAGACGATCAGCTACGGCGAGGAACGTCCCGCCGATCCGGGGCACGACGAGGCGGCCTGGGCCCGCAACCGCCGCGCCGAGTTCCACGCGGAGTCCGGATCATGAAGGTCACACACCTTGCCGGAACCCTCCTGTCGGCCGTTCTCCTCGCCGCCTGCGTACCCCCCGTTCCCGGCGGCGCCACCACCGCCGACGCGGGGGAAATCCGAGACCAGCTCTTCAAGCTGCAAAAGGACTCGGCGCGCATCCTCGGACAGATCGAAAAACTCGAGCAGCCGGAGGAGGCAGGGCAAGAACGGCAACTCTGCGCCGAAGCCGTCACCCGGATCGGAGAACTTCAGCAGCAGCTCCAGGCCATCGAAGAGCAACTCCTGGCGACTGAGAGGCGGCTGGACGAGACCCTGGCCGAGGTCCGCCTGCTGCGGCGAACGCCCCCACCCTCGTGGCTGACCGGCAACCCCGGAGCGGCGGCACCGTCCACCGCGGCGACACTTCCCACCACTCAGGCCCCGACTGCCACTCCGGCAGCCGGCGCCGAGCCGGCAAGCGATTCGGGCAGCGAGCCGACGACGACGATCGCCCCCGAGGACCTCTTCCACGGAGCCTACGCCGACTACTCCCGGGGCCGTTACGAGCTGGCCCTCGCCGGATTCGAAGGGGCCCTGCGGGCCGACCCGGCGGGTCCCCTGGCCGACGACTGCCAGTACTGGATCGGCGAATGCCTCGTCGCGCTCCACCGCTATGCCGATGCGGCCATGGCCTTCGAGCACCTGATCACCGCCTATCCCGAGAGCGACAAGCTGGCCCGCGCCTGGCTGAAAAAGGGCATCGCCCAGTTCGAGGCCCGGCGGCGCGTGGAAGGAGTGGAAACCCTGGAGTACGTGATCGCCACCTGGCCCGATTCGGATGAAGCCCGCATCGCCCGCGAGTACTTCCGCCGCAAGGGCATCCTCGAGGAGTGAGCGAAGACGCTTCCGAGGCCCTGGACCCCATTGACGAGCGTTTCGGTTCCCGGGGTCGGTGCCAGAGCCACCACGACGCCGATCCCGCCGATACACCGCTTCGATGGTCCCGATCTCACATCAGCCTTGACAGCCACAGCGCCTTGAACCACAATACCGGCTCTCCGCGCGGGGCCTTCTCTCAGCGCTCCGTGTTGGTGTGCCCGTAAGTCTCGAGGATGGAAGAAGATGGCGAATCACAAGTCGGCGGCCAAGCAGGCCAGGAGAAACGAGGCTCGGCGCCTTCGCAACCGTTGGTGGCGCTCCCGCCTGCGCTCCGCGCTGAAGACCTATCGCGCCGCCGTGGATGCCGGAGAGAAGGAAAAGGCAGGCTCGCTGCTGGCTCCGACCCTCGGCCTGGTGGACAAGACGGCCAAGGCCGGCGTGATCCACGACAACACCGCTGCTCGCACCAAGTCTCGCCTGCAGGCCGCCTACAACAAGCTGGGTTGAGCGAGCGCCGGGCCGGCGTCCCCCTCAGCCCTTGATCACGGCCACCGGCCGCAGGCGCGCCACCGCGCCCGCCAGGCCGGCACCCTCCACCGCCGCGACGACCTCTGCCACGTCCTTGTAGGCTTCTGGGATTTCCTCGACCACCGTCCGTGCGCCGGCGGCGCGCAGGACGATCCCCAGGGCCTCCAGCTCTCGCACGATCGGCCTGTCGCGGGCGGCGTTGCGCGCCGCGGTGCGAGACAGCCGGCGCCCAGCTCCGTGACACGCCGAGCAGAAGGCTTCGCTCGCCCCTTCCCTGCCGGCCAGCACGTAGGAATAGCGCCCCATGTCCCCCGGAATCAGCACCGGCTGCCCCCACGGGCGAAAGGCGACGGGCAGGCCCTCGTGGCCCGGCCCCCAGGCCCGTGTCGCTCCCTTGCGATGGACGCACAGGCGGCGCTGCCGGCCGGCGACCGAGTGCGTCTCGAGCTTGGCGATGTTGTGGCAGACGTCGTAGACCGTGCGCAGGCCGTGGGCCGCCGGCGCGATCCCCAGATCCTCTTCGAGCACACGCCGCACCTGGTGTGCCATGATCTGGCGATTGGCGAAGGCGAAGTTGGCCGCGGCCGCCATCGCGCCGAGATAGTGCCGACCCTGCG
>JALTMS010000359.1:0-7820 GCA_027001345.1 Acidobacteriota bacterium
GCGGTGGGCATTCTGGTCGATGTCACCGAAGAGCGTCGCCTCGAAGCCCGGGTCCGCGCCCTGGCCCGCTTCCCCGAACAGAACCCCAACCCGGTGATCCGCGTGGCGACCAGCGGGGAGGTCCTGTTCACCAACGCGGCGGGGAAGGACCTCAGCCCGCTCTTCGACTCCGGCAGCTTCCAACGGGTGAGACCCGAGTGGCGCAGCCGACTCGACGAGGTCTACCGCAGTGGTCGTCAGCAAGCTATCGAAATCGAGACAGGCTCCCGCTATTTCTTCACCACCATCTGCCCCAGCCTCGGGGAAGGCTACGTCACCCTCTATGGACTCGACATCACCGCCACCCGTCGCGCGATGGACGAGGCCTCCCGCGCCCGCGAGCAGGCCCTCGAGGCCAGTCGCGTCAAGTCCGAGTTCCTGGCCAATATGAGCCACGAACTCAGAACGCCGCTCAACGGCGTCCTGGGTCTGGCGGAACTGCTATCGACCACGCAACTCGACGACGAGCAGCGGCAGTACGTCGATGACCTGCTGCTCTCCGGCCGGCGCCTGTTCGACCTGATCGGTGAAGTGCTCGACTTCTCGAAGATCGAACTGGGCCGGCTCGAACTGGAAAGCGTCGAGTTCGACGTTGCCGACCTGCTCGAGGAGTGTCGCCGGATGCACGCCCCTCTCGCGGCGAAGCTGGGACTCGAGCTGCGCTTCTCGCTGGACTGTCCGAAGCGGCACGAACTCCGGGGCGATCCGAAGCGGATCCGGCAGATCCTCGACAACCTGCTGTCCAATGCCCTGCGCTTCACGCCGGAGGGCACGGTCAGCGTGGAAGCACGCTGCGATGCGGCGGGAACGGACCGCAGCGTGCTGACCATCGTCGTCAGCGACACCGGCATCGGAATCCCCGCCGACCAGGTCGAGACGATCTTCGACTCGTTCACCCAGGTCGACGGCTCGGCAACCCGGAGCTATGAGGGCAGCGGGCTGGGCCTGGCCATCTGCGCCGCTCTGGCCCGGGAGTTCGGCGGTGACATCCAGGTCAGCAGCGAGGTCGGCCGGGGCAGTCGCTTCACCGTCGTCCTGCCGCTGGCCACGGTGGACCACGGGGCGGCAGCCGAGAGCCCCGGTGAGCCGTCCGCGGGCGACGATGCGCTACCGACGAAAAGCTTGCGGATCCTGCTCGCCGAGGACAACAGGGTCAACCAGATCGTCGCCCAGCGCATTCTGGAAAAGCAGGGACACACGGTGGTCGTCGTCGCTGACGGGCAGCAGGCCATCGATGCGCTCGAACAGGACACTTTCGACGTGGCGCTGATGGATATTCAGATGCCGGTTCTCGATGGCATCTCGGCGACCCAGAGGATTCGTCAGACCGAGGACCCCCGCGGGCCGCGGCTGCCGATCATCGCTTTGACGGCCCACGCGGTGGACCGGGATCGCGCACGCTGCCTGGCCGCCGGCATGGACGATTACCTCTCCAAACCGATCCGCACCCGTGACCTCTTGCGCGCCCTGGCACGCATCGCCGCCGGGAGCGCCGACCGCCATCCGGCGCCTCAGGCGCCGTAGCGACGAATCGCACGATCCAGCCGGGAGAGCACGACGAAGAGGAACAGCGCCACCAGCGCCGAAACCCCGGCCAGCAGCAGGAAAAAGTAGAGCGGATCCATCAACCCCTGGATCGTCCCGAAGAAGCCGGAGAACTTGTTGCCGATCGCGGTTGCCAGGAACCAGCCGCCCATCGCCAGCCCGACCAGGCGCTTGGGCGTCAACTTGGTCACCAGCGACAGACCCATCGGTGACAGACAGAGTTCGCCGAAGGTGACGATCATGTAGAAGGTCGCCAGATAGAGCCCCGAGACCTTGATCGTCCCCGACTTGGTCATCAGTCCTGCGAGCGCCATGAAAGCCAGCGCCGCGGCCGTGAGCAGAATGCCGTAGAGCAGCTTGTGTGCGGTGGGTACGGGCTTGCCCTTCTTCGCACGCCAGGAGAAGAAAGCCACCACCACCGGCGTGAGCAGGATCACGAACAGGGGGTTCCACGACTGGTAGACCTCGGGCGAGACCACCGTCAGGAACTCGCCGACGGGCAGCAACGCCGGATCCTTGCCGTACCGCCGCCGATAGCCATCGTAGATGCTCTCGTAGGTGTGGGAATCGATGACATAGGTTGCAACCGGATGTCCCTCGACGTCTCGAACGAATGCAACCCTGCGCAACACTTCGGCTCCATCGGGAACCGAAACCGAAATCGTCCGCGCCCCATGGGCATCAGTGGTTTCCTGTACGGTGACGGTCCCCGCGGCGTACACCGCGGCCGCCCGCCGGGCGAAGTGCCCGTCCGCCCCGGAAACCTCGACGACCCGGATGTCCTCCGCGGCCGCGATGGCCTCGACCGCCTGCTGATCGAGACGCTGCTGGCCGAACATTGCGGCAATCCGCGGATCATCGACCACCAGCAGGCTGCGCGGGTCGGGGCGCGGCACGTCCTCGGCGGCGTTGACGTAGTAGCGCGGGAAGGCTTCCTGATGAGTCCAGGTCAGCGCCCGGGTCACACCCGCCACCTGGCGATCGGTCTCATCCCGCGCCCACTGGGTCATCGCGCTGCCATTGAGGTGAAGAATCATGAAAAACGCGCCACCGGCGACGAAGATCGGCAACAGCGCAAGCAGGCCGGGGCGCTCGTCCTCCCTGGCCTTGAAAGCCAGCACGACGAAGAAGAGCAGCACGGGAATCGAACCGACGAGGAAACCGAAATCCGAAGGACTGACCACACTCATGCCGACCTTGCGGGCGAAGAAGTAGCCGGCCAGGCCGACAGCGAAGGCCGGCAAGATGATCTTGGTCATCACCGCGCCGAAACCCATATCTTCCTCGTCGTGTTCCGGCTGCCGATCGGCGTGCGCCAGCAGACGCCACTGGGTGGCGAGAATCACGACCGAGATCAGTACGCCGAGACCCGCCGCTCGGAAGGTCCACAGCCAGCCGAAGACGTTGCGCATCAGTGGCGCGACGAGCAGCGTGGCGAGCAGGGCGCCGATGTTGATACCCATGTAGAAGATGTTGAAGCCCGCATCACGTCGCGGATCGCCCGGCTCGTAAAGGTTGCCCACCATCACCGAGATGTTCGGCTTGAAGAAACCGTTGCCCACGATCAGGCCGATCAGGCCGAGAACGAAGAAGGTGAAGCCCGGAACCCCCATCAGCAGCAGGCCCCCACCCATCATCAAGCCGCCGAGAGCCACCGCCCGGCGGTAGCCGAGGAAGCGGTCGGCAATCATGCCGCCGAGGAAGGGCGTGAAGTAGACGAAGGCCAGATAGAGGCCGTAGATCTCGTTTCCCTGCTGGGCCGGCAGACCCAGACCGCCCCGCTCAGCGTCCGTGGTGTAGAGCAGCAGAATGCCGACCATGGTGTAGAAGGCCAGCCGCTCCCACATCTCGGTGAAAAACAGCGGAAACAGTCCCCTGGGGTGTCCGAAAGCCATCGGCCGCTCCTTGTGGAGTCGCACGGTGCGAGTCGAAGTCGTGCATCTTCTTCGATCACACTCCCGATGGCAAGGGGTAGTAGAGGGGGCAGCCGCTTCGGAAGACAGCGGCTATCCCCTGCAGAACTTCTCTAGAGACCCTCCGAGCAGCGGCCGGTGAGCATGCACAGCCGACCCGCCCCGCACTGAACGTCCGGTGCCGCGCCGGTGATGTCCCGGGCTCGTGCCTCGAGCAATTCGAGAGCTTCCGTGGTGGTGACGAAGCCCAGCTTCTGCATCAGCAGACTGACGGCGCCCGCAACGTGAGCCGCCGCAAAGGAGGTGACGAAGCCACCGTCAGCGAAGGTCACGGTGCTCACGTCGGCCGGCGCGCAGAGTGCCGGTGAGGCCTCGCCCTCGAGACCCCAGGGGGAGAAAGGTTCCACCTGGTCGGTCAGTGAGGAGGTTCCCACTCCGATCACGCCCGGAGTGTCAGCGGGGATCATTCTGTTGCCCGCGGTGATCGAAGCCGGCGCCTGGAAGCTGGCCGAGAGCTGCCCCGGCGTCGTCAAATTGTCGGCCGCCCAGTAGAGGTGGAAACGATTGTCACCCAACGCGAACTCCGCGAAGATCGCCAGCTCGTAACACAGCGTTTCGGAACCCGAGTTGAACATGTCGAAGGTGTCCCAGGGGTAGTCACCTTCCTCGCCACCCTGAAAGTTGTCGGGCAACGAAGACGAGGTGTCGAAGAGCACCAGTTTGCCGTCGATCCTTTCCCAGAAGTCGAGAGCGTAGTCCTCGGTGGTTTCCGGAATGCCGTCCTGATCCACATCGACCCAGTCGTCCCACACCAGGTCGAAAAAGATGTAGTCGCCGGGACCGAGACAGAACTCGTTGAGCCAGGTCTCCGCCGACTGGGGATCCTGGTCGGGGAGCCACTGGTCCATGTAGCCATCGGCGTCGAACTGGCCGCGGAAGAGGTGATCCACCTGATCGACGAAGGGGCCGGTCCAGTGGTCCCGTGCCGGTGCCGGCGTATCCGTCCCGTAAAGCAAGAAACTGAGAAAATCGAGATCACCAAGATCGTTGATCCAGCTCACGCCCTGGGCGGTGAGCTGAGAGATCATCCGGCTGTAGGGGCCCGCGCCGAAGCCATCGCCACTGAGCCCGGGAGCCCAGACGGCGCCCCCGACAACGATCGAAGCGAGAGGAACGCCGCTCCCCGAACCGGCGAGGTAGTCGATCGCCTGCTGGAAGCTGGAAATGCTGTCCGGATCGACAGCCACGAGGATCAGCTCGGCGGTGGGATTCATGTCGCTGACGATCTCCGCCAGCGCCGTCCCGGTAGCAAAGCAAGGGTCCAGGGGGGCGGCGATCAGGCAGCCCTCGATGTCCCAGGCCGGAGCGAAATCGGCAGTCGTCACCGTGGCGGGCAACTCGCTGCCCAGCAGCTCGCCGTAGCCGAAAAAGCCAGTATCGACAATGGCAATCGTCACGGGGGTCTCCCGCTCGACTCCGAAGCGGGCGCTGTCGAAGCCCTGCCACACATCGGCCCCGCTCAGCGCCACCCCCTCGGAGACGACGGCACCGGCCGCCAGACTCGTCGCGGCTGCCAGCCGCGGCCGCGTCTCGTCGCGCGCCGGCCGCCGGGCCAGTCGGACAGCCTGCACGGTCTCTGCCTTGAGCAGACGCGGAAGGTTGTCGTAGGGCACCCAGACAGTAACCACCGTCGGCGTCGACCGGATCACCTCGGCCGAGACGGCACTCAGATCCCGATCGAGGTTCCCGACCCCCGGCCGGAGCAGAAGCTGCATCCGAATCCGATCTCCGTCGAGCAGGTCGGTACTCGCTTCACCGAGCAGGTGGGCCGGCAGGGCTGCTCCGCGCCGACTGGCGGCGACCAGTTCTCGCACCAGGGGGGAAAGACGCCGCGGACCCTGCTGCCGGCTCCTGCTCGCCATCACGCGCTGGCGCCGTAGACGCGCCGCAGCCGTCCCCACGTCGCGACCCAGCCCCGGGCCCATGGACCCGCCGAAGCGGGAAAGGCGAGCGGCGGCCAGGGGCGTCAGACCGGCGGGCGTCCGGGTCCTTCCCGGCCGGGCGGGGTGGCTCTGACCGCGAGGAACCACGCGCCCGAGAGCCTCGCGTCGAGCCTCTGTCACCGCGCGACGGGATCTCACGCGTTCAGCCGCGGGAGTCGGCGCGAGCAAGATCAGCCCAAGAAGCGGAATCAGGAACCTCGGCAGTCGCTGTATATGGGTCATCATGATCGATCCCCTGGAAGCTAGAAGTAGTGCCCGATGAGAAAAGCGAAGTGGAGAGAGTCGAGGTTGGTCGTCCATTGACGGCTCCGGCTGATCGTCGGAGGCACCTCGAGCGTCCCTCGGCTCGTCGCCCCGAGGGACTGGTAGCGGGTCGCCACTTCGACGAACCATCGGCCGTCGGCCAGGTCGTAGCGCAGGCCCAGCTCGGCACCGATTCCCGTCGAATCGATCGACCAGTCGGTGTCGAGAGTGAAGCCCACACCGGGAACGATCTGCCGCTCGGCATCGAAGCTGTCCGACAAGGGCGTGCCGACGCTCACGCCGACGAAGGGGAAGAAGATCAGCTCGGATCCGAGGGGGTACCAGCGCAGCACGGCGGAGCCGAGAAGCACGCTGCCATCACCCGGCATCAACCAGGGAGCCGCCCCCTCTTGCAGCCCGTCGGAAGAAAAGGACAGCGACTGCAAGCGGAAACCGAGATCCCATTTTGGTGAGAGCACATACCATCCTGTCGCCTCGAAGCCGAGGGAGCCGGTGATCGGTGCATCCCCGTCCCCCGTCTGCACCAGCCCCGCCGAAGCCGCCCAGTGACCGGTGGGACTCGCCGCAGGGGTCAGCGTCATCGTGGCCAAGACCAGCAGCACGCAAACCGGCACTACCCTTCCCAATACCCTCTCCATCACTCATCTCCGCAGTCTCGCCCGGGGCGGAAAGCACCCGGGGAGGCAGAACGGGCGGCTCCGGAACGCCGGGGTCACCCGGGCCGACCTCCACAGCTCAATCTAGGGAACTGCGAACGAGGCTGGCAATCCCGGGTGGTCGCGAAACTTTCCGGACACGCGCCTGGCCTCCCATTGTTGCAAGAACCGGGCCGCCCCGCCCCCCCACCGTGGAGCGAAGAATGGGCTCGCGCGACTCGAGAGCCCGTGGCGGAGGCCACCGGAAGCCTCTTCGCTGAACTCTTGCCCCCACCCACGACGACCACATTCTTCGCTCCACGGTGGTTCACGCGGGGGGTTCTTTCGCTGCTGTCTCGAGTTCTTCCGCGGCTTCGAGCCACGCGGACGTGAGTTCCTCGACCCGCTGCGCGAGGTCGGCGCGCTCGGCCGCCAGCTCCCCGAGCCGCGGTCCGTCGGCATGAACCGCCGGATCCGTCAGCAGGGCATCGACTTCTGCCAGGCGCTGCTCGACAGCCTGGAGACGTTCTTCGAGCCGCGCCACCTCCCGTTCGAGGGGCCGCAATCGGCGGCGACGAGCTTCGAGGGCCTCGGCCCGAGCCCGCCGGCCGGCTCTGGAGCGGCGGTGGACGGTCTCCGGATCCTGCTCCTGCCGTTCCGCGCTCGCAGCGACCTGCGCTCGACCCGTCAGCCATTGCCGCCACCCCCCATCGAGCCTCCGGACGCCACCGGCCTCCACCACCAGGCACTCGCGGGTCAGGCGCTCGAGGAAGGCTCGATCGTGGCTGACGACGATCAGCGTGCCGGGCCACGCTTCGAGGGCCGCCTCGAGGGCCTCCCGCAGGGGAAGGTCGAGATGATTGGTCGGCTCGTCGAGCATCAGCAACTGGCAGGGCTCGAGCAACAGGCGGGCCAGAGCCAGCCGGGAGCGCTCTCCGCCGGAAAGCGAGCCCACCGGTCGCGAGACGTGCTCCTCCCCCAGACCGAGGGCACCGAGGGCGCGCCGCACCTGCTCGGGGGTGCGCCCCGGCGCTGCGCGGCTGGCCTGCTCGAAGGTGCTGGCGGCCGGGTCCATCGCCTCGAGCTGATGCTGATGAAAGCGGGCCACGAGCAGGCCCCGGGCCACCTCCCGCCGACCCGCGAGGGGAAAGAGATCGCCGGCCAGTCCTCGCAGCAGGGTCGTCTTCCCCGCCCCGTTGGCTCCCAGCACAGCCAGTCGGTCGCCGCGCCGGAGGTGCAGATCGATGCCCTCGATCACCGGCCGACCGTCGAAACCGAAGCTGGCCTTCTCCAGGCTCAGCAGCAGGTCTGGACCGGGAGGAGGCGGGGGCCAGGAGAACGACCAGTTCCACGCCGGATCGAAGACCAGCCTGCGGCGCTGCCGGCGAATCTCCTCCAGCCGACGCTTGCGGTCGGAGGCC
>JALTMS010000359.1:7830-15481 GCA_027001345.1 Acidobacteriota bacterium
GGCTGGCCTTGGTCGCCTTGGCGCCGAAACGCTCGACGAAACGCTGCAAGCGCTGCTCCTCCGCAGCGAGCTGGCGGTCCCGCGCTTCGAGCTGCTCGCGCTCGGCACGCCGACGACGAACCCAGGCCGAGTAGTCGCCCCGAGTCACCCGCAGCCGGAGCGCCACCAGATCGGCGATACGCTCGACCACCCGATCGAGGAAGATCCGATCGTGGCTGACCACCACCACCGCCGCCGGAGAGGCCCCCAGGTGGGCCTCGAGCCAGGCCAGGGCGTCGAGATCCAGGTGGTTGGTTGGCTCGTCGAGCAGCAGCAGGTCGGCGCCGGAAAGCAACATGCGCGCCATCAGCACCCGCATCCGCCAGCCCCCGGAGAGGGCTCCCACGGGGGCCTCGAAACGGTCCGGAGCGAAGCCCAGACCGCCGAGCACGACCCGGGCGCGGGCCTCGAGCTGATCGCCGCCGAACCACTCGAAGAGCGAGCGCCGCTCCCCATAGACCGCCGCCACCTCCGCCAGCTTGCCGCTGTCACCGGCCGCGTCCAGGTCGGCCATCCGCTCGGCCAGCCGATCGATCTCGTGCCCCAGCTCGCGCACGTGGTCGGCACCGGCCAGCGCGGCTTCCAGTACCGTGGTCGAGGGATCCAGTTCGGCCTCCACCTCCTGGGGCAGATAGGCGACGTGCAGCCCCCGGCGGCGACGGACCCGTCCTCGGTCCGGTTCGTCCAGCCCCGCGATGATGCGCAGCAGGGTCGTCTTGCCGCAGCCGTTGGGCCCCACCAATCCGATCCGATCGCCGGGATGGATCGTCCAGCACACGTCCTCGAAGAGGGTCCGCCCTCCCACCGAGCGGGAGATGGAAGCCAGAGAGAGCATGGCCCCAAGACTACTCGGCGACAGCGGAAGAGGCTTGCGCGACGGGCGCCGAGCACCGGAGCTGGTGCAGCGCGGCCCCCATACCAGCGATGGTGAAAAACAGCCACAGCAGCTCGCCGGCTACGGGAATGAAATCAATGACGAAGAACACACCCACACCCGCCACGAGGGCCAGCGCCGGGTGAATCTCACGCCGCATCAGTGGACGCAGCAGGATCTGCCCGACGATCATCTTGCCCAGCAGCGAGCCGAAGTAGATCAGCGCTCCGAGGGCCGAAAGCAGCCCCAGGCTCAGGGGCAGGACGACCAGGCAGACCAGGGAGAGCACCAGCGCCACCAGCAGGCAGACCAGCCCGATGCCGAAACTCGCCACCAGGGGGGTCGCGCCACCGGCGTGGCCGAGTGCCCCTTCGACGAAAGGCCGGAAGAAGAGCACCAGCAGCACGCCGCCGATCAGGGCGACGAAGGCCAGATAGACGTGGAGCATGGTCCGGGCGGCCGTCGAAAGGGAGAAGGGAGACTCGCTGTCCTTCTCCTCGGCCACTTCCTGCGCGCTGAACTCGATCCGCTGAACGTCGCCGCCGATGGCCCCCGCGGGGGGATCGATGGCGTTGTGCGCCTTGTACACCAGGTTCCCGGCGATGTGGACCCCCGGATCGAGGGTCAGCTCGTCGCACTCGACCCAGACATCGGAACCGAAGTTACCGGCCAGGCGCACCGCGCCTCCCGAGGCGCGTACGGGCCCCTTGACGTCGCCTTCGAGGGAAATGTCCGCAGCATAGACGATCACTCCCCCTCGAACCGTTGCCGGAGGTCGAAGATAGAGGCTGGCGGCCAGGACCAGCAGGTCTCCGGTGACCGTCCCCTCGACTTTCAGCGATTCGACGGCGACGCGCACGTCGTCGTCCACCACGCCGTCGATGTCGATGTAGCGGGCGAAGGCGTTGAGATCGCCGCTGACCGTGCCGCCGAGATCCAGGTCGGTCGCGAAGAGCGACAGATCGCCCTCGATCGCACCGCGAATCGCGGCGCGATTGGAGAAGACGTAGGCGTCGCCCTCGAGGGTTCGATCACTCTCCACCGTCAGCTTCTCAGTCTGGATGAAACGTGTTCCCCCCAGCCGGGCCACCCGCTCGCTCGACTCATCGATCCGAATCGTCACCTCGGCCCGGACGCCGGCCATGCCGGCGAAGACCGTCAGGAGCATCAGAATCGCGAATCGGCTGTTCATCGGTCGTCGCCTTCGCTCCGCAGCAGGACCCATCGGTGGCAATCCCCTTATCCAACAAAGCACCTTGGTCATGGCCGTGCTTCCCCCGAGTGGTGAGCGGTCGCCTCCCCACCGGCCAGCGGTCGCCCCGCACCGCTCAGTGGTGCAAGGGGAACGACGCTCAAAACCCGATCTCCTCGCGCAGCGCCCGAGCCCGGCGGCGGCTCAAGGGGACTCGCGTCCCCTGACCATCGCTCAACTCGAGCAGGAAATTGCCCGACTCCGCCGGCCGCACCGAGGCGATCGCCGCAAGGTTGACCAGCACCGAGCGGTGAGTCCGACGAAAGCCCTGCTCGGTCAGTTCTTCCTCGAGGCTTTGCAAGGTGCGTGGCACCAGGTAGGAGTGCCCCTGCTTCCAGGCAAAGACCAGCGTGTGGTCGGCGGTGATGTGGCTGACCTCCTCCGGCGCCAGCAGCACGATGCGTCCCCGGCGGCGAGCGACGATGCGCGCGGGCATCCCCGGCCGGCGGCTGAGCACCTCCGGAATCCCAGCCTGCACCTGCTCCTTTTCGAGCCGCCGCTCGACCCGGTCGAGAGCCTCCACCAGCCGCTCGGCGGTGATCGGCTTGACCAGGTAGTCCACCGCATCCCGCTCGAAGGCCCGCACAGCGAAGTCGTCGTATGCGGTGACGAAGACCACCAGCGGCAGAGTTTCGAGGCGCTCGAGCACGTCGAAACCGTCTCCTCCGGGGATACGGATGTCGAGGAAGACCACGTGGGGATCGTGGTGCCGAATGCGCGCCACCGCATCACGGACCGTGTCGGCCTCGGCGACGATCTCCACCCGGCCGGTGTCCTCGAGCAAGCGCGCGAGCCGGCGACGGGCCGGCGGCTCGTCTTCGACGATCAGGGTTTTCAGCGGCATCGATCACTCTCTCCTTGATCTGCAAGCACGATCCGGGCGGAGGTTCCCGGCCCGGATGGCGCGGGACCCACGGTCAAGCGCCCACCACAGAAGGCATCGACCCGTGAGGCGATGTTCTCCAGGGCATGGCCCCGAGGCCACTGTCCGTCCACTGCTCCCAGTCCGGGCCCCTCGTCGCGCACCTCGAGCACCAGGCTCCCTCCCGGCCCCCTCTCGGCACGAACGATCACCCGCCCGGCACCCGTTTCCGGGTCGCGACCGTGGAGTACGGCGTTTTCCACCAGCGGCTGAAGGATCAGTGGCGGCAGGGTTCGCGAGGCAACAGACGCATCGTAGTCCACCTCGTACTGCAACTTGTCGCCAAAGCGGGCCTGTTCGATTTCCAGGTAGTCGCGAATGAAGGCCATCTCCTCGTCGAGACGCACCGCACGCTCACTACCGCGGCGGAAAGCGTAGCGAAACAGGCCCGCGAAGCGCTCGAGCAGATGCTCGGCGTAGGCCGGATCCTCGGAGACATAGGCCGTCGCCGTGTTCAGCGCATTGAAAAAGAAGTGGGGGTTGATCCGCGCCTGCAGCGCCTGGAGTTCCGCCCGAGCGGCACGCTCTCGGGCCTGGGCCTGGGCCACCCGCTCGGCTGCCAGCATCGCCCGGGTCCGGTCCAGGCGCCGCACCAGATCCTCGTAGACGAAGACCAGCGCCCCGGCCACCAGGGCCAGCAGCCCGTTGATCGAGCCGACCAGGATCACGTTGCGAGCGCTGCGAATCACGTACCAGGGATAGATCCAGAAGCCGAGCAGAGTGGCGGCGAAGGCCCCGCCCACCAGACTGAGCACCATCAACGCGGCCCGCACCGGAAACGCGTAGCCCACCAGGCGGGGTAGAACCTCCCGACCCGTCACCACGGCCACGACTCCCGTCACCAGGCCGCTGATCACTCCCAACACCAGCAGGGGGGCTTCCACCCTCCCCTTCTCCAGCACCGAGGCCAGCACCGCGTTGAGGGCGCCGATCCCGCCGCCCAGGCCGCCGCCCAGGATCAGCTCCACACTCATCCGGGCCAGCAGGCCTTCACCGGCGTCGGGCACCAGCCCCGCCTCGCCCCTCGGGGCGGCCATCAGGCCGGCTCCGTCGAACGGCGCCGGACCACCAGCACGGTCGTGTCGTCCGCTGCCGGCATATCCCCGACCCAGGCGGCGAGGGCCTCGAGCACCCGCTCGAGCAACACTTGCGCTCCCTGCTCGTGGTGCGCGAGGGCCAGTTCCTTCAGCCGCTGCTTGCCGAATTCCTCGTCGGCTCCGCTTTCGGGAGGGGCCTCCACCAGCCCGTCGGTAAACAGCAGCAGACTCTCGCCGGGAGCCAGCCGATCGATGCCCTCGCGATACTCCACCAGATCCGTGATGCCCAGGGGCAGACCGCCCTCGCTGAGTTCTCGCACGCCCGCGGGACCCACGATCAGCGGCGGATGGTGACCCGCCAGGCTGTAGCGCAGATCTCCGCTGGCCGGGTCGAGGTAGACACAGGCCAGGGTGACGAAACGACCGGGGCGACTGCGCCGTGCAAGGGCCGCCGACAGCCGCTGGTTCAGGCGCGCCGGGGAACGCTCCCCCGGCGCCAGGGCGCGCACCAGCGACTGGAGGTTGGCCATCAACAGCGCGGCGGCGATTCCCTTGCCGACCACGTCGCCCACCACCAGCCCGAGACCACCGGCGGGAAGTTCGAGAAAGTCGATGCTGTCTCCTCCGACCGCAGCCGCCGGGCGACAGGTAAAGGCGATCTCGAGCCCGGCGATGCGAGGCGCCGACTCGGGCAGCAGCTCCTGCTGCACCTCCCGAGCCAGGGCCATCTCTCGTTCGAAGGCCTCCTTGACGCGCAGCTCTTCCCAGGCCCGCTCGAGGGAGCGCTTGAGCGAGTCCCAGGCGATCAGTGCTGCGGAGAGCATCACCGCCAGCAACGTGTTGACCGCAACCAGGGCAAAGAAAGCCAGCGGTCGAGTGACGATGATCCACGGCCGCGTCGCCAGCGAGATCAGGCCGGCGAGCAGGGCTCCTCCGAGCAGGGTCAGCACGATCATCCCGTAGCGCAGCAGCAGGGGCAGGTGCTCGAACTGGGGAAAGGCATGGCGGGCGCCGACGACCGCAGTCAGAACGATCATTTCCACCGCGAGGATGTACTGCCAGACCAGAGACCACTGGATCGGCTGGCCGGCCACGGTGTGGGACAGGAGTTCGACGGCCAGACCGAAAACCGCACCCGCGATGGCTCCCCCGGCAAACCACAGCAGAAAACCCCGCGCGGGGTGGACCGCCCGGCGGAGAGCCCGGCCCGTAGGCCAGGTATGGATGCGGAGTAGCGTCTGCCCCGTCAAGCTGATCTCCGGTCAGGCGGCAATTCTGCGCCGCCGGGCACCCGTGTCGTACCCTACTACAACGTTGCCCGCACGCACTCGGTTGCATGGCGGGCCCCACCACCGTACTTGTTGGGGGGGCCGCCTTCGGGCAAGAGAGGGGTCGGGCATGGAGAGGGAACTCTCACGCTTCGCTTTGAGGGGCGTGGGCAAGGCGCTGCCGGAACGAAGACTGTCCAACGACGAACTCGGGCGGGTGCTGCACACCGCTCCCGAATCGATCCGGGAGCGCACGGGCATCGAGCAGCGACGGATCGCGGCGCCGGAGGACACGGCCTCGAGCCTGGGGGCCGAAGCGGCCATGCAGGCCCTGAGGCGAGCGGAGCTGGCTGCCGAAGATCTCGACCTGGTCCTGCTCTCGACCTACACCCCCGATCACCTGCTGTGCCCCACGGGTCCGGCGCTGGCTCACCGTATCGGAGCCCACCGGGCGGGTGCCTTCGACGTCAACGGCGCCTGCTCGGGCGGCGTCACGGCTCTGGTGACGGCCTCCGCCCTGCTTGCCGGAGGTGGATTCCAGCGCATTCTGGTGGTGACCTCCGACGTGACCACCAAGTACATCCGCCCCGACGACCCCAAGACCCGGCTGGTCTTCGGAGACGGGGCCTCGGCCCTGGTACTCGAGGCCCAGGGAGGGCGCGGGGCTCCCTGGACCGTGCTGGCCAACCTGCTCGGAGCCGACGGATCCGGCGCTTCCCTCTTCCGGGTGGCCGCCGGCGGCTCGGTGCATCCCCCGATGATCAACGGCGTCCGCCACGAGGCCTCGGCCTCGGTGGAGATGGACGGACGGGCGGTGTTCCGCTTCGGAGTCGACCGGGGCATGCGTGTGATGAACGAACTTTGCGAGCGGGCGGGCGTTCGGCCGGCGGATGTCCGCTGGCTGGTCCCCCACCAGGCCAATCTGCGGATGCTCAACTCGATGATCGGGCGTAGCGAGATCCCTCCCGAGCGCTGGGTCATCAATATCGAGAACTACGGCAACACCGCCTCGAGTTCGGTGCCGCTGGCCCTGACCGAACTGATCGAGTCCGGCCGGGTGCGGTCGGGGGACGTGGTGCTGCTGGTGGCCTTCGGCGCCGGTCTTACCTGGAGCGGGATGGCACTGAGGGCAGACTGAATTTCCGTCATCAAGGGAATCCCGCGACGGGCGGGGCTTTCCGGCCGGCGCGGGGCTCGACCCGCAGCTAACCTGCTCATTAGAAAAAACTTGACAGCGGTTTTTTTACAGCGGGAAGCGCCGGAAGACCTTTCTTCGATCCGGGAAATATGGGACATTTTTTCCGGACGTTGGCGCTCCTTCTCGCGTCCGTCTCTCTGCCCAGGCGCGGCGCGGGCTCTGGTCCCCATGCCGACTGACCTCCCGAGAACGTTTCTTCAGCTCTGGAGCCTTCAGCCGCGCCACTTTTCCGCCCTCCTTCGAACACCTCCCCCACCCGGTCCCGGGCCGAGCGAGTAGAATGCGGCGCCGTGAACTGGCCCAGACTCCTGATCCCGGTACTGCTGCTGGCGGGCATACCGGCGCCGACCGCCGCTGCTCCCGACGAAGTCCGGGAGCGCTACGTCCGTGCGCTGCGCATCCACCTGGCAGGAGATTCCCAGACGGCCATCGCCCAGCTCGCCGAACTGGCCGACGTGGCGCCGGCTTCGATTCCCGTCCACCGGGCCCTGGCCCTGCTGGCCCTCGAGCAGGGGGAGGAGACCGCCACCACCTGGTCGAAGGCCTTCCGCAAGCGCCTGCGTCGCACGCGCCGGGACGTGGGAGCCAGCGTGGGAAGGGCGCTGATCCTCGAAGCCTACGGACGGCAGCGGGAAGCCCACAACCTGCTGCTCTCGGCGGTGATGGCAGGCGCGCGCAGCCCCCTGCTCGCCGACCCCCTCTGCCGCACCTCACCCGACCCGCCGGGCCTGCACCAGTGGATGAGCGCGCGGGCCCGCGCGATCGGGCGCGATCCCGACTTCGCCGCCCTGCGGGTCGAGACCCTGCTGGCCTGCAACCAGCCCGCGACGGCCGGCGAGGTGCTCGCGACGGCCATCACACGCTATCCCCTCAGCCGCCGGCTGCTGGCCCTGCAGGCCGATCGCCTGCGTGCCGACGGTCGCTTTCGCCAGGCGGGCGCCGCCGCGGCCCTGGCGGTGGGACTGCCGGGCATGGTGCCGGTGCCGGAGGTCCGGATCCCCCGCCGCCTGGCCCTGGCCCGCGCCCTGATCGCCGCCCAGCGGCCGGAGCAGGCCCGGGGC
>JALTMS010000360.1 GCA_027001345.1 Acidobacteriota bacterium
GTACCAGGCTCTCGATGTCGTCGTGGCCGGTGAGGTAGTTGCTCACGCCGCTGGCCGAAGAGATGCCCAGCACCTGGTGACAGCGTGGTCGTCGCAGGTCGGCATCGACCAGCAGTACCCGCTTGCCGAGCTGGGCCAGGGCGGTGGCCAGGTTGATCGCGGTGGTGGTCTTGCCCTCGCTGGGCTGGCAGGAGGTCACGCCGATGTCCCGCGGTGGGTGGCCGGCGACCGCCAGCAGCAGTGCGGTGCGCAATTCCCGGTAGGATTCGGCGATGGGGCTCATCGGCGCCCGAGCCGTGACCAGGGCGGGATCCGTCGGAGCCCCATCGGCCCCTTCTTCGCCCTGGGCCTGCCTCGACCGTGTCTTGCCCCGCGATCCGTAGGCCGGCACCAGGCCGAGTACCGACACTCCCAGTACGTTGCGCACATCGTCGGGAGTCTTGAGCGTGTTGTCGATGTACTCGAGCAGGATCGCCGCTCCGACGCCGAGGAACAGGCCGAAGAGGAAGCCCAACGCCACGTTCAGCCGTTTCTTCGGCTTGTAGATCGAGCGCGGCATGAAGGCTCGGTCGATCACCCGCACGTTGTGGGCGGTGTCGCCCAGGCTGGCGGAGATGTCCATGTCGTTCAGGCGGGTGAGCAGGTCGTTGAGGGCCTGCCGCTTGTGCTCGGTCTGGGCCCGCAGGGTCTCGTACTCCGCGATGGCCTGCTGGAGGTCCTGGACGCGTTCCTTGGCCGTGTTGAAGAGATTGGCCAGCCCCTGTTCGTGGCTTCGGGCGGCGCGCAGGTCGGCCCGGGCGGCGTCGCGGACCCGCGAGGCGATGGACAGGGTCTGCTGCTCGAGGGATTTGAGCGCCACGTCGAGCTGGGCCTTGATCTGCCGCACTTCCGGCAGGGCCGAGCCCTTGGTCGCCAGGGCTTCCTGGTATTCGCCCTCGAGGCGATTGATCTCGTTCTGCAGGTTCTGGATCGTGGCGTTGCGCCGCACCTCGGAAAGAGAGGCTGCGGGAGTCTTGAGCACTCGCTCGAGGGCGGCTTCCTTCTCCTTGACCAGCGCCTTGGCCTCGGTGTACTTCTGCCGCAGGTCGACCAGCTCTTCCATGGAAATATCTTTGCCGCCGGCCTGAGCGACGATGCCCTTCTGGCGGGCGAAGTCTTCGAGTTCCTTCTCGAGCTTGTGGACGTCGTCCTTGAGTTTCTTGATCCGGCCCGCGAAGAATTCCTGGGAGGCCTGGGCGATCTCGAGTTTCTCGTTGAGGGTGAAATCCTTGTAGGCGTCGCAGACCGCATTGGCCGCTTCGGCGGCGAAGCGCGGGTCGGGCGAGACGAAGGAGATGTCGACCAGGTGGCTGTCGCGCACCGGTTCGACTTCGAGCCCGCCCCTGAGGAACTCGATGTAAGGCCGCATGTGCTCGTCATCGACGGGCTCGATCTGCGGGGCGGGGGAAGAAATCACCGCCAGCGCACGGCGCTTGAATTCGCTGAGTTTGGCGACCAGCGGATTCTCCTCCCGCTCCCGCTCCATCACGTCGCGATTCTCGAGGTCGAGCTTCTCGGCGGCGATCTGGAGGACGGCGTTGGAGGAGATGTACTGGTACTGGGTGTTGTAGAAGTTCTGATAGTCGATCCAGCTCGGCTCGGCCGAGGTCAGGGTCTGGCGGACGATGCGCACGCCCTGTCGTTCGATCGAAATGCGGGCGGTGGCCCGGTAGATCGGTGTGGCCAGGTAGCTCGACACTGCCGCGGCGACCGTCGTGACCACCACGCAGGTGACGACGATCCAGCGCCGGCGGACGAGGACCTGCCAGTAGTCGCGGAGATGGAACTCCTGCTGCTTCTTGTCATCGTTCATGGTTTTCCGTCTCCACGCATCTTGCGATATCGAACGAACGATTCCGGGTCAGAAAATCGACTCCGGAACGTAGACGATATCGTTTTTCTGCAGGACCATGTCGTCGGCCCGGCCTTTCTTGATTCTCTTTAGATTTAGCTTGAACATCTGCTTCGCGCCATCCGGCAGCCGGCGAATCACCGTCACCCGCCTCTCATTGGCCCGGTCCGTGGTGCCCCCGGCGGCGGTGATCGCCTGTAGCAAGGTGATCTGTTCGTCACTGGGAAACTCCTTGGAGCCCGGGGAACGCACCGCCCCGTTGACGTAGATCCGCACCTGCTGCAGGTAGGGGACCATCACGATGTCGCCCGGCTCGAGGAGAATATTGGTCAGAGGGTCGCCTTCGAACACCAGTCTTTCGGCATCGATCTCGATCCGGTCCTCCCCGCCACTGGTGAAGGGTCGGAGGATGATGATCTTGTTGCCGGCCTGGTTGACCAGCCCCCCGGCCTCTCCGATCATGTCCAGCAGGGTCTTCTGGCCCAGGATCGGGTAGGGCCCCGGATCCTTGACCGCACCCTGGATGGTGATCTGGCGGGAGACCATCTTCTCGACGAAGACCGTCACCTGGGGTTCGCGCACCAGATCGCCTTCCCGCAGCAGATCGCTGATGTGCTGCTCGGCCTGCTGGGGGGTCAGGCCGCCGATGGTGATCTTGCCCAGCAGGGGCAGAGAGATCGTTCCGTCCTCGGCGACTCGAACCTTGCGCGTCAACTGCTGGAGTTCGAAGACCTGGATTTCCACCAGGTCGTAGGCGCCGATCACGTAGTCGTACTTGGCGGAGTTGCTTCCCGGAGCCATCGGCGCCGCGGTCTGGCCGGCCGGAGTCTGGGCGAGCGTGGCGCCGGTAGCGAGCAGGGCGAGCAGGACGAGCAGGACGATGTAGCGGATGTGATGCATGATCTTGAAGCCTCCCCAAACGGGTTTCGTACGTCAGAAGCGGTAGGTCGATGAAGTCGAGAAGTAGGTCTGGTCGTCTTCGGCATAGGTGACGTTCGAGCGCCGCAGACGTCGGCCCATGCGCAGGCTGAAATTGACCCCCCCGGGCAGGCGAATCAGCACGCCGGCAAAGACATCGGTGATCTTGTCTCGGCGGAACTCACCGATCGGTGGCGTGACGGTGTTCTTCTCCGGGTAGTCCAGGTTGCGCACGTTGCCGCCGAACTGCACACCCCAGTTGCCGCCGATGTAGCTTTCCAGGCGCAGCCCTTTGAGGGTTTCTCGAAAGTAGAGGTTGTTGTCGAAGGTGGAGAAGCGCACGTTGCGCTCATAGTCGGCCAGCAAACGGGTGCTGCCGGTGGGACGGTAGATCAACTGGGTATCGCTGACCGTGCCGTCGTAGGGCGTGTATCCGAAAGCCGCGTTGAGATTCTCGAGGCGCGACTTGCCGAATTCGAAACGGCCCGAGAGAAAGGCGCTGGGGGCGAACTCCAGGCCGATGGTGCGGCGCTTTTCTTCCACGTCTCGGCCCAGTTCGTCGGAGATGAAGTCGTCGCGGCGCACGGAGTACTTGAGGAAGATCCGCGTCCGCCCCTTCGGCCGCCAGCCCCATTCCACGTCGTAGACCTTGCGGTCACGGTTGAGGGCCGACTCGATCGACAGCCGGACCGTGTCGGAGGAGCCGGGAGGGGCGACGAGAAAGAAGAAATCGGGATCGTTGAAGCGCAGCCGCTCGACGCTGGCCGAGGCGGACAGGTCGGTGCGCGAGCCGATGAAAAAGCGCAGCTTTTCTTCGAGGGTGATCCGGTCGAGTCGGGTCCGCTCGTCGATCTCGCTGTTGGGCCGGCCGAAGGTCGTCGTCCAGCGTCCCTTGGTCGTCAGCAGGACCGGTCCGAGCAGCAGGTCGAACTGGCCGTCGAAATCGTTGCTCGTCTGGTTGAGAGAGGTGTTGCGGGCGTAGAGTTCGTAGATGAAGCGCTCCTTGATCGTCAGAGCCATGCGCCGGCCGAAACGGATCTGGGCGCGGACGTCGGGGCCGGTGCGGATGAACCAGTCGGTTTCCCGAGGGACCCCCGCGGGGGTCAGAAAGACATTGCCGTCGTAGCCGATGTTGTCGATGGTCCACCCGGGGTCGACCATGAACGGACCCCAGCGCCGGGCTCCGTCCAGTTCGGGGAACGGCGCGTCACGGGTCGGGGTCTGGGCCCCGGACAAACCGACAGCCAGGGCCATCACGCCCAGCGCTGCCACGATCCCCCTTCGGGCCGCAGATCCCATCGAATCCCTCCATGCTCAGCCACAACAGCCACCGGCGGCGTAGTTTAGCGGTTCGGGACGGATTGGCCACACCCCTGCTTCCGCGCGGACGGGCGGCACGGTCCGAAACAGGCCGAAACAAAGGGCTCTGCTCGGCGATGTGTGGGTATTGCCGCCGGAGAAAGCATTGCCGGCGACACCGTGCTCTCTCGCCGCACGCTCGTCTCGACACCCTCGGGTCCGCGCCGATCCACCGC
>JALTMS010000361.1 GCA_027001345.1 Acidobacteriota bacterium
TCCCAGTAGGGCTGCGCCGCCAGGTCCGGGTAGACCCGATGCCGGCCGTAGATCACGGGGATGGGCTGCAGCAGGCGCGCCTGGTTGCCCGATGGCTGGAGGCTGTAGGTCGGGCTGCGCTCGATGGCGGACGACGCGGCCCTGGGCGGCTCGGGCGGCGGCAGGGCGGCGTTGATGAGTGCGGTGCCAGCCATCATGACGGCGGCCGTCGTGGCGGATGTGAGCACATACACGCCGGTCATGGTGACGGGGTTGAACATCACGCCGGCCGCCCATGCCCCGACATACGGAGCGGCAATAGCCAGCGCTATCATCAGCGCCACGCGCAGCGGGTCCGATCCGCCGCCTCCGCCGTCGCCCGGCAGCGGCACGAACACGAGGATGTCGCCATCCTCGAGCGGCCGGTCCCACTCGCCCTCGGCGCGGAGCAGCGGCTCGCCGTTGCGGACGGCCACGACGGGCAGGTCCGCGAACCGGCACGCGGCCTCGAACCAGGCCGCCGGCGTGGTGGGGGTGTCGAGCTGGTGGACGGCCGCGTGGTGCAGCGGCTGGACGGGGTTGGTCGCCTCGACGATGGTGATGCTCATGTGTCGCGCCGTCTCCATATCCCGAGGATCTGCCACCCGGCGCCGCGGAGCGCGGACGGGCGCGACCAGATCACGCCGGCGCCGCGCACCGCGTGGAGGATGCCGCCGCCGTCGGCCTCGACATAGATGCCGATGTGGTGGCTCACGGTCCCGCGCCCGAGCGTCACGAGATCCCCGTCCCGTGGCTCGCCCACCATGTCCCACCTGGAC
Source organism: Acidobacteriota bacterium (assembly GCA_027001345.1). Taxonomy (GTDB): domain Bacteria; phylum Acidobacteriota; class Polarisedimenticolia; order J045; family J045; genus JALTMS01. Next base: position 798 of record JALTMS010000361.1, read on the forward strand.
ACCTCCGGATGGCCACGGAACGCCCGCGCCACGGCCAGCATCTCGTCGCGGTCCACCTCGGCAATCACGGGTAGCTCGATGCCGTAGTGCTCCCGCTGCACGGCCCGCGCCAGACCCCAGCAGTCGTAGGCATCCGGGCCGTCCGCGCCGACCCGGTAGGGCCGCCCGATGTACTCGTTGACCCAGTGCCCGCTCATCGCAACAGCCCCGGGAAGCGCTCGGGCGTGTAAAGCTCGCCCGGGAACGGCATCTGCGCGTAGTCGTCTGGCCGGGCCCGGGCCGTGACACGCATCACGTCCACGCGCACATCGCGTAGCTGCACGCGCAGCGGCGGGATCATGTGCGGCTGGCTCAGGTCGGTGGAGAGGTAGGGGCGGTAGTAGGCGATGATCGGGTGGGGCTGGGTCACCGCGTCCTCGAGGGCCGCGATGATCTGCCGGTCCACCGAGTCGATGACGATCTCCAGCTCCTGGGGTCCGCCGTCCCGCTTGCGTGGCGGGAGGCGGAAGTCGAACGGGAACGCCACGAAGAGCACCGCCTGGCCGCCGTCCACGGGCGCGTCGGCCTCAAGCGTGGCGGTCAGGTCCTGGTGGTCGCGCACGACCCGCAGCGGCGTCGAGAACGCCGGGTGGTGCAGCTCCAGCGTGTGCAGGATGATCGTGTCGGACGGTGCGGCGGCATACGCCTCCTTGATCGCCCGGCTCCAGCGGTCGGACACGGCTCAGCCTCCCGCGCTGCTGCGCCACTGGTCCCGCTGCGCCACCAGGTCCAGGACCTGCCGGGTCGCCGCGTCGATTATCGCCTGGGCCTCGGCCCGCTCCGCCTCGTCGGCTATGGCGGCCGGGTCATCCGGCGGAATGGCCGGCACGCCGGACAGCTCCACGGGCTGCAGCTCCGGCACGAGCTCGCCGGTGGCCTCGTCCACGACGTAGGTGCCGGTCTCCTCGTAGGCGGTGCGGGCCGGCACGCCGTCGGCCAGGCGTGGACGCGACAGCCGCTCCCGCGCCCGCTCCCAGGCGATCGCCTCCCGCAGCAGATTGGCGTCCTGCTTGGCCTGCTCGCCCTGTTCCCGGCACCACATGACGTGGAGCTGGTAGTCGTCGATCATCGCCTGCTCGTCGGCGGTCGGGTCGTAGACGCCGCGCTGCTCGCCGATGGCGATCCGGGCCAGCTTCATCTCGTCCTCGGCGCTGTACCTGGTACGGATCATCGACACAACACGGCGGTCTATGTCCGCGTCGGTGGGTACCACGTCACTCATCATGTCCACGATGGCCATCCGTTACTCCCTCACCAGCACGCCGCACACCGAACCCGCCGCCGGCGTCACGGCAAACGCGATCCGCCAACCCCAACCGTCGAACGACATGGTGTAGTCGTTGGCTGGCCCCTGGCGCTTCACCGCGCCATCCAGCGTCACGGTCTCCGGCCGCCTGATCCCCGACACACGCACCTCGTTGATGGCGCCGTCCATGTCGAAGAACTCCCAGGTCGGCTCTCCGGCCTGGCGGTTGCGGTCGGCGTGCGATGCGTCGCGCAGCGACTGGCGCGGGACGTAGGCCAGCGCGCCGAGGGCGCCGGCCTCTACGGCATAACCGCCGCAGGCTCCGTGGCCGTATGAACCTGACTGGTCGATGGGAGTGTCATCGTGCGCCGCCAGCAGGTAGACGTCCTGCATCTCGGACCGACCCAGGTTGCCTACCATGTGCGCGCGGCCCGTCACGGGGTCGACGGTTACGGCCTGGAACCTTGTGGAACCACTGGTGATGTGGGGCGGGATGTCCCTCTGCAGCGCCTCGAGTTCCTCGACCTCGATCCACTCGGCGAGGTAGTCCGGGCACGCCTGCCCCCCAATACTCAGCAGCATCAGGCCGCCGCTGAAAAAGGTGCCGTCCGGACTCGAACCGATACGGAATCTCGCCTGAGCATTGCTCAGATCCCCGACAGTGACCGGCGCCTCGATCGCTCGTCCCCTCACACGGATACGCCAGGTTCCCCCGTCTCTCGTCACAATCACGGTTCGCCTGATGTCGTCGTCGATCGGATCGGGGTGGGTGATGGTGTCGGTGTTGGTCCCGTCAGACGCTGTGAGCGTGAGCAGCCCGGATGCATCCAGCGTGAGGCGCCAGTAGGCTCCGGACCATGCCCCGGCGGTGTAGTACCCGAACCCAAGCAAAGTCTCGCCGGCGGCCCCGGCAGGCACGCGGATGGCTGCCTTGACGGTGAAATCACCGGTAAATTGCATGTAGTCGGGATTGCTGACCTCCATGTAGTCGGTAAGGCTCCAACCGGAGTACTCGCACAGGTCGTTGTTGGTCTTGATCGCGGACTTCGTGATGGCTCCGTAGATCTTGGCGGCCATATTGGCGTAGAAGAACCCATATTCCCGCCGGTTCGACTCGCATTCGCGCACGAACACATTGTCGAACTCGTACTGGTGGCCCGTGGTGAGGCTGGTCATGAGCTGCACGTACACCGTCCCGGTGACGTTCGACTTCCACATCCTCTCCACCTGCTGTTCGGCCGCAGTGGCGGACAGGAGGCTCCACAGACTGAAGTTGGCAATGTCTCCAGCCCCGGGATTGGCGGTCGAGGACACCGTAGCGTTGCCCGTGCCCGTGCCAAGCCCTCGGGCCGTGAACTCCAGCTTGTACAACTTGCCGGCCTCGACGGTGATCGCCTGGATCAGGCACCCACGATCCGACGAGGCGGTGCTCGACGTCTCCGCGATACCCTTCCCGCCGGTGATGGCAGACGCGCCGGTCTTTGTCCAGTCGGCCGTGTCGGCGTCGAACCCGCCATTGACGATGTGCTCGCTGCCGTTGATCTGCCCAGCCTCGGCGGAGGCGAGCATACAGTACCGCGTGCCAGCGACCATCAGCCCACTCCACCCCCATAGCCCCGAGTAGTCGAACACCTGATCCAGGCGTGATCCGTACACGGCAGGACCGGCATGATGCCCACGGACGCAGATCGCTGGCGCGTGATCGTTGTTGCGCGCGATCACCAGGGTGTCTCCATGAGCAGAGACGCCGGTGTAACCGGATGGATCGGCTCGATACGGCGTGTTCTGGTAATACCCGGACGAGCCTAGCCCCGAGGTGCCGCCACGCCCGATGTGCTCGATTGGCAGGGCGCACACGGCATACTGCGTGTCGAGATCGTTGTTGTCCGCGAAAGCGTTGACGGATGTCCAGAAGAGGTAGTGATCCCCCCACGCCACGCTCTTGGCGTCACGACGGTTTGTGAAGCTGCTCTCGTAGTAGTATTCGACGCCGCCGTCGTGCGTGAAGATCGTCAGACCACCCAACCCCCCCACCGCCCACGTCGGAACCACGCGACCGAAACGATCGCGCGGTGCGCCAGGCAGCCGCTTTGCGGCGACGCCGTAGACGAAGTTGCCCGCGAACCCGGCCAGCTTCCGCGCGGACTTCTGCAGCGACCACGACGTGATTCCGACGGCGCTTGCATCCCCGACCGCCCTGTTGGCCGTCTGCTCCGCACCCGTCGAGATCAGGCCCTGCTGATCGGTTAACCAGTCGAT
>JALTMS010000362.1 GCA_027001345.1 Acidobacteriota bacterium
TTGAAGAGGAAGCCCTCCAGGGCCTCTCCGCCTACCAGGGACAGGGTCACGTTGCCTCGGTAGTCGAAGGCAGCCTCGATCGCCTCGCTCAGGCTCCCCGGGGCGGGGGCGGCTGCGCCGGGCATGAACACGGCTTCCAGCCCGGAGGCCGAGGAACTCACGCGCAGCGCCATCGGTGGCAGTCCGGGCCGGCTGATCGTCGTCTCCAGGTGGCCCTGGCTCTGGATCGCCTCCAGCTCGGGGGCCGCGACGACCTCCGCCAGCAGGCCGAGCACCTGCTCGAGGTTGGGCTGCACGGAGGAGGCTGGCTGGAGGCCCTCGGGCAGCAAGAAGGCCGGAGACCGCCCGGCGACGAGCTGCAGTTCCTGGGCCTGGCGGTCGTACATTGCCTGGAAGAATCGGTCGAGCTTGGCCACCTGGATCTCTCCACGGGTACGCTGCGCCCCTGCGGCGGGCGTCAGTCCCCTGCGAAGAATCTAGGAACCACCGGAGCAAAAGAAAAGGCCGGAGCCGCGGGGGCTCCGGCCCGTTTCGGGTTCTGCCGGATCGGTACGCTTCGAGGGGCTAGCGCACCTCGATCGTGACCTTGTTGATCTTCAGCGGTTCGCTGGTCGCTCCCGACGAGGAGCCGGCACGCTCGAGGGCGTCGAGGGTCTCGAAGCCGTCGACCACCCGGCCGAAGATGGTGTGCTTGCCGTCGAGCCAGGGAGTGGGCTTGAAGATGATGAAGAACTGGCTGCCGTCGGTGTTCGGCCGGCCCGTGTTGGCCGTCGAGAGCACGCCCCGGCGGTCGTGACGGACGTTCATCCTCGTCTCACCGGCGTAGCGATAGCCCGGTCCGCCCCGGCCGTTGCCCAGCGGACAGCCGCCCTGGGCCATGAAACCGGAGATCACCCGGTGGAAGCTCAGATCGTCGTAGAAACCCATCCGCGCCAGGTAGATGAAGTTGGTCACGTGCATCGGCGCGACCTTGGGCAGCAGTTCGATCTTCATCGTGCCCTTGTTGGTGTCCATCAGGGCGTAGTACTTGCGGCCCTTGGTGAAGCTGGCCTTCTGGGGCATCGGCAGGTGCGTGCGCCAAGAACTGTCGCTCTTGTCGATCGCTGCCTTGGCGATCATCGCGTCGATCGCGGCCAGAGCCGGGTCGGGTTGTGCGGCCGGGGCCGCTTCGGCGGCCAGGGCCATCGGCAGGGCGAGCAGCAGCAGGGCCAGCAGGGCAACACACTTCAGCTTCATCGATCCTCTCCGTTCAGTAGTACCAGCTCAGCACCGCGTAGAGCTGCGGGCTGCGGCGGAAACGGGAACCAGTGCGGGCGATGTGGTTCTCTTCGCGGATCGCACGGGAAGATCCCGGCTTGCGATAACCCACGTCAGGAGTGTAAGAGGAGAAGGCATCGCGGACGAAGGCCCGGTGCTCGGTTTGCAGCCAGCCGATCTCGAGTTTCAGGTTCTGGTCGCGGACGTACCAGGTCACCCCGCCACCCCACTGACGCAGCCGCTCGTTGAGGGCGATCCAGGGGGGACGGTCCTCGAGCACCGGAGTGTCGGTCTGCCCGGTGTTGACCAGCACGGCGGGCGCCAGTCCCGTGGCGACCGGATCGACCATGCCGAAACCGGACTGGCGGCTCTCGATCCAGCGTCCGACGACCTGCCAGTCGCGGGCCACGAACATCCCCATCTCGATCTGCCAGACCTCGAGATCCTGATCGTCCTGGCGCAACTGCACCGCGGAGGCGGGAATCGGAATGCCGGTGACATGATCCGCTTCCGGCCCGACGTTGATCAGCCGGTTGTTCTCGTAGGTCCACTTCTGCCAGCTCGTCAGCAAGGTCAGGGCTTCGGCCCGGTAGCCGAAGAACAGCTCCAGGCCGTCTCGCGATCCGGAGCCGGTGCAGGTCGATCCGGAGGCGGGCAGGCAAATTCCCCGGGTCTGGGCGTCGATGATGCCCAGGGAGTTCTTGACGAAGGCCGCACCGACGGTGACCTGCTCTTCTTCCGGACGACCGTAGAGGGGCGCGTCGTAGTCGAAACCATTGGGTCCAGTCAGCTCGAAGCGCAGGGTCAACTGCTGGTCGGTGTCGGTATCGAGGGTATTGCGGCCGGAACCGTTCTGGATCGCGGCCTGAGCGTGGAACCGGCCCCGGCGCCACTCGACCTGCAAGCCGGGATCCCGCTCGGGAGAGATGTATCTCGTTGCCGGGGAGAGGGTCGGCAAGAGCTGGCGCCAGCTCCGCTGGAGCTGGAACAGGCCGAAGGGCGTCTTGAACTGCCCGAAGGTCAGGGCCCACTGCTCGCTGGGCTCGATTCGAACCCAGGCATCGAGCAGTTCCATGTCGGTACCACCGCCCCGAGTCTCCGACTCGATCCGGAAGGTCAGCCAGTCGGCAACGGCCTTGCCGGTGAGGATCACCCGGGCTCGTTGCAGGTTGAAGCCTTGCTCCTGCGGCCAACTGGTGCTCGCCGCGGAAGAGAAGGCGTCGCCGGTGGAATAGGGGAAGGCGATCTCCTCCTCGTTGTTCCCCAGCCAGCCGTAGAACGAGCCCGAATAGTCCAACTGGTCCCGCGAGCGATTGAAGGCGAGTTCTGCGAAGAAATGCATGTCGAGGGAAAAGTGCTCTCCCTCGGCAATGCGGAGCCCCTCTTCGTTCGCCGTGGCCTCGCCGGCAAGGCTCGGAAGAGCCATGGCACCGATGGCGAGAATGGCGAGCAGGGCTCCCATCGAACGTTGCATCATGACCAGGTCCTCCTCTTGGTCTGCGGAACGGGCACGGCCCTAGAAGGCGTGCTGGATTCCGATGCGAATGAAGTTGGACTTGGCCTCGGTCCGACCGCGGATGAAGTCGCCATCTGCCAGCGCCTTCGCGCCGCCGTAGATGATTTCCAGGGCGTCGTCGGCGGTCAGCTTGAACTGTCCCACATTGACCTGGAGCTTGAGATTGTGGTTGCCCTTGAAGTAGTAGTTGAAGCCGGCCGTCACGCCGGTCGTCTCGAACTCGCTCTGGAGTTCGCCGCTGTAAAGCGTATCGAGCGGATCGGTGGTCGATGACTCGTAGCGCAGGGCCAGCTCGCTGCGGCTACCGACCCAGGCGCCGGCCTCGACCGTGTAGGAGTCGAGCTGCAACTGGTCCAGCGCGCCGGCGGCGTTGTAGCCGGCGTCGTCCTGGCTCCAGGACTGCCACGAAAAGTTGATCCGTGCCCGCGTGCCCGCCAGTCCGCCGAAGACTTCGAAGCCCGACAGGGTATCGGTGTCATAGCCGCAAGTCTGGGCCAGGCCGCCCTGGCAGACCATCGTGGTGCCCACCTTGTTGTTGTGAGCGGCGACGCCCAGGCCGTAGCGCAGACCCTGGTAGGTTCCCGGCAGAGCCGTCATACCGCTGCCGAAGAAGCCCGGCGTCTGGAAATAGATCCGACCGGAGACGGCGAACTTGTCGTTGTCGTTGCCCAGGCTGCCGGTTCCGTTGCCGTTGCTCAGCATCGCGTCCCAGCCGAACTTGTTGCTGGTGGTGTGGCCGGAGTAGCGCACACCCACCTGCCGGCGGGGGGCGAAGGGCTCGTCGCTGATGTACGGCCGCTCGACGAACATCTGGTCGCGGGAGTACTCCTGGTAGAAGTAGTCGAACGGATCCTTCTGCTGGCCGACGGTCACGCTGTGGTTCTCGCCGAGGCGGAAGCGCAGCCAGGCGTCCTGCAGCTCGGGAGACAGCTCCGTGCTGTAGCTCGGCATCGAGAGCATGTCTCCGGCAGGCAACGATCGGCTCGCCAGGTCCACGTCGAGCATGTAGCTCAACCACTCGGCACCGGCCTGGCCGAAGAAGCGCAGCCGCGCCCGGCGCACGATGAAGTCGCTCTGGGAGTCGTAGTCCACGTCCGGCACGCCGTCGAAGAGGGGACCCGAAAAGGTTATCTCGTCGTCGTTGTAGTCTGCCCGCACCTGCAAGAGCGTCGAGATATTGAGACTGAATGCCTCGCCCTGGCGGATGAAGAACGCGCCTTCCTCCGCCTTTCCGGCCTCGCCCGCCCACGTGGGCAGCAGCATACCGGCGGCCAGGCAGAAGACTGCCAACGCCTGGATCGACTTCCGCATGAAAGACCTCCTTGATTCCCCTGAATCGGCTGATGTTCGAGCTGTATCGCGACGGTCACCGCTCCAGCCCCGCGGTATGCCGCGAAGCGGGCAAGATATCGCGTCCCGAGGGGCTCTGCAATCCGAGACCGCCCTCAGGCCAGGCGGTCGAGGTGGGCGCCGAGATGGGCTGCGCCCGAGCCGGGGCGGGGAAGGGGGATGGTCGCGCCTCCAGGGCGATAGCTCAGCACCCGGG
>JALTMS010000363.1 GCA_027001345.1 Acidobacteriota bacterium
TTCGCTTCGAGCCCCATCGATCTCTCGTTGCGCGCTGGTCTCGACACCCTCCGGACCGCACCCCCAGATCGGTGGGCAGAGTCGTAAGTGCGAACAGGTCCCGAATCTGGTGGGGTCAGAGCAACCAGGCGTAGCCGAGCTTGACGAAGAAGGTGCGATTGGCGCGCAGCAGGTCGATGGAATCATCGCCGATTTGCGAGTCGGTGTAGCCCGCGAAAACCACCGTCTGCGGGTTGACCTTGTACGAGAAGAGGTACTGGACGAAAACCTGCCGGGACCGCGAATCGACGGGGAAGGTGTAGAGCGAGGCGTTGCGGGCGATGGCGGTGCGCTGGATGATCGCGCGGACGAAGGTCCGCAGGCCGAGATGATAGATGATCCGGGCATTGGTCAGGTTGGCTCGGAAGAGCATCGCGCCATCGACCTCGAGTTGCTGCAAGGTGTGATCGAGCTGGACGAAGAATCGTCGGCCCAGGTTCCACGTGATGCCCGGCGCGAGTTCGCGGATCCTGCCCTGCCGCAGGTTGGCCACGTCGATCTGGTCGCCTGCCGACAGGCGCAGCGAGGAGGTGAAAGCTCCACCCGGGCGGATGTTGAAGAAGAGGGTGGCGCGGTCCTGGTCGAAGAGCGCTCCGGACAGTCGCGACTGGCGGCGTGAGGCGCGGACGATCAGCAGTGACTGGAACGGCCCCTCGAAACGAGTGCTGACTCCCATGCGGCGGTCGGTGAGCTGGCCGCTGAAGTCCTCTGTCCGCGCCACGTCGATCCCGAACTGACTACGATCGAGAAGGCCATCGCCCGTGGCCCAGAAGGTGCGCCGCATGCCTGCGCCCCAGGTTCGGGTATCGACCCGGGGCATGAAGCCCGCGTCAGCGCGGAATTCGGGGCTGATGCTCGTCCGCCAGGCCCACCAGCCCCAGTCCCGGGCGTCGTGGGAATAGCTGGCTGTCAGCGCCCGACCGCGGATCGAGTTCCGGGGGCGACCGAGGCTCGGAGCGTAACGCGTCGCCGCGCTCAACGCCTGAAAGGTGATGGCATCGACCGGCGACAGGGCGATTCGTCCATCGAGACCACCGAGGCGGGAGCGGTAGCTGTCTGCCCGACGGCCGGTGAACAGCACGCCGATCTGGGATGACGTGCCCACATCCCGGCGATAGCGCAGCACGTAGGTATCGTTGCCCTCCTCCAGGCTGGTGGAAGTCGATCCCTGGTTGGAAGGGAAGATCAGGTTCGTCACGCGGTCGCGGGCCAGGTAGGCGCCGATGGCGTGGGGACCCTCCTTGCCGGTCAGCTTCAGGCCCCAGGAGGGATCTGCCACGGCGCGGGTGTGGACGGCCCGAAAGGAGGTGCCGAAAAGATCGGCTCCCTCGAGGAAGAAGGGTCGTTTTTCGGGGTAGAACAGGGCAAATCGGCGATTGATCTCGAGTTGGGCGACGTCGGCTTCGACCTGGGAAAAGTCGGGGTTCAGCGCGAGGTTGACGCTCAGGTTCGGTGTCAGCCCCCAGCGCGCGGATAGGCCGGAGTCGGTGTCCTCGCCGGCGGGTTCGAGTTTCCCGTTGGGGAAATCGCTGCGCTCGTCTCGCTTCGACCAGGTGGTGGTGGGAGTGAACTCGAGGCCCCGTCCGGGTCGCATGCGCTCGAGGCCGGAGATGCGCTCGGCCTGGCAGAGGAAACAGGTGTCGTCACGGTTGATCGGTACCGAATGCAGTCGGTGGCGCTGGGTCCGTGGCCAGGAGCGGAAGGCCATCACACCCCAGGTCTGCTCGGCGGCTCCCCGGGGAAAGCGAAGGGCTGTCCATGGGATGCCGAGTTCCACGACGAAGCCCTCAGCGGTCACTTCGCCGGCGCTCTCCCAGATCGCATCCCAGGAGTAGTCGTCCCCTGGCGCGCCGGTCAGGCTGCCGTAACCGCCGGTGCCGCCGATGCCGGCCACCGCCGCGTCCATCTGCACGCCCAGGGGGTTGGTCATGAAGGCGAAGGCTCGCCGGCCGTCGAGAAATGGATCGACCATGATCCCCACGATGTCGTCGCGGAAAGCCAGGTCGCGGTCGCTGAAATGGGCACGAATCGCATCCGGTCGCGGATCGCTGGCGCGAAAAGCGACGTAAAGTTGCAATTCGTCGTAGAGCAGCAGGCAGCGGGTGGCGACCGGCGGTGCGGTGTTGTCTCCGGGGTAGGTCTCGTAGGCCAGTTCGATGACCAGCGCCTGCTGCCAGGCCGCCTCGTCGAGGCGACCGTCGATGGTGATCGGGGCCGAACCTTCCGGCAGCCGGGGGATGCTCGCGGCGAGCACGGCCCCGGGGGCCAGGATGGCCGCGAGCACGAGTGCGGATCGGCGGATCAGAGGCATCGGAGATCTCGGTCGTCGAGTGGACCGACAAGAATGCCCACAGCGTCCGTCCCCCGCCAGCGACGGTCGTTCCGGGCTGCGACCGTCTTCCGGCCGCTGTTGACCGATCGCGCGGTCTCGCGATAGGCTGCCCTACCGGTGGAGGAAGGCCCACGATGGAAGCCTTCTCGGCCCCACGTTCCGTCTCTCTCCGGCGGCTCTTCGGCCGTCGAGAGGATCGGCGTCGCCCTCCTTCCGAACAGATCCGGCTCGACCAGGTCCCGGTGTCTCGGATGGCCTGTCCCCCCCCCGCCACTGAAGGAGGCTCGTGATGAGCGTCACTCTTGCACTGGTCAACCAGAAAGGTGGCTGCGGCAAGACCACTTCCGCGATTCACCTCGCCGCCGCTCTTGCGGTCGCCGGGCACCGTGTGCTGCTGGTCGACTTCGATCCCCAGGGACATGCCACCCTGGGGCTGGGCCAGCAGGCCCCTGAGACGGGGCGGGTGCTGGCGGACCTGCTGCGCGCGCCTGGCGGCCCCCCGCCCGGTGCGATCGCCGAAGTCGCGATGGAGGTGCGGGAGGGGCTGTACCTGGTGCCGGGTACCCTGGGCCTGGCGGGCCTGGAGGTCGAATTGTCCGGTTGCGGTCAGCCCGAGCAGCGGCTCGAGCGCGCGTTGCAAGAGAGCGGTCAGTGGGACGTGGTGGTCATCGACTGCCCGCCGAACCTGGGCTTCTTGACGCTCAACGCCCTGTCTGCCTGCGATGATGTCGTGATTCCTTTCGATGGCTCGCCCTTCGCCATTCAGGCCGTCGGGCGGGTGGGACAGACCCTCGAGACCCTCGGGGAGATGACCGGCCACCGTCCGGAAACCTGGTATCTGCCGGTGATGGTGGCAGCTCGCGATCGGCTGGGACGTGCCGTCGTCGAGCAGATGCGGGCGAGGTATTCCGGGCAAGTCCTCGCGCCGGGTGTGCGCCGCAGCGTCGTCTTTCCCCAGGCGGCGGCCGTCGGACGAACCGTCAGCGAGTACCGGCCGCGCTGTCCGGCAGCGATGGACTACCCCGACCTGGCCCAGCGGCTGGTGGATCGATGGCGGCGGGATCGGCGATTCGAAGCGGACTTTTCCGGACTGATCCGGCGCGGCCAAGAACTGGTCTTCACCCATCGGCACCTGTCGCCCTGTGAGGTTCGGCTGGCCGGAGAATTCAACGACTGGGTTCCCGACGGTGGGGTGCGGCTGATCGAAGGGGCGGACAGGTGGGAAAAGCGGCTGACCCTCCCGCCCGGCCGGTATGAATACAAATTCATCCTGCGAGACAGATGGATGGTCGATCCGGCCAATCCCGACCGGGTTCCCAACTCCCAGGGGACGCTGAATTCGGTGATCGAGGTGGTGTCCGAGACCGCTTCACCGTCGGCGGCGCGAGCGCGTCCACCGGCCAGCCGACCCTGGCCCGAGGCGGAGAGAGTTCACCGCGGGAGCCGGCGGAGCGCCGAACAACGGGCCCCCATGATCCGCCGTCATTTCCGCCCGAGCAGCCGCTGAGATTCGCTCGGAAAGCCACGCCCACAGCCGACTTGCGAGCTTTGTTCGGGGGACCATATTCGCTTGTGTGAGGTGTGGGGCGGGGGACGGTGCGCGGCCGGAGGAAGCGTGCGGGAACGCGGAACCGCCAGCAGCCAGCCCGGGGATCGCCGAGCGTGGATCATTGCGTTGGGCTGGTCGCTGTTTGCGCTGGGTGCGCCCTGGCTCCTGGAACCGTCGGCACTCTCCACGGCGGGCGATCTCGGCCCGCTGAGCCTGGCTTTCTGGCTTGGCGGTCTGGCCGTCATTCATCTCGCTGCGCGCCGCCCGGCCACCACGGGAGTGCAGGCCCTGATGCGTTCGGGCCGCGACGCGCCGGCGAGTTTCCTGGCCGTCGATCGGCGGGGGACGATCCTTGCCGTCAATCAGCGGATGCTCGAAGAAACGGGCTACAGCGAA
>JALTMS010000364.1 GCA_027001345.1 Acidobacteriota bacterium
CGATCTCCACCCGTGCCCACCCGGCCCACCCGCCGGACGCGAGGAAGGACAGTTGGTGACCAGCCGGAACGCCGCATTGCTCCGCATGTTGGGCTCGGCGCGTCGCGTCGTGTTGACCACCCACCGCAGTCCGGATGGGGATGGCGTGGGGAGCGAGGTGGGCCTGGCACGGATGCTCAGCGCCGGCGGCGCGGACGTGCGTATCATCAACGTCGATCCCCTGCCGCGGCTGCTGGCGTTTCTCGAAGACTCCTTTCGGATCGAGACCTACGATCCGCAGGCCCACGATCCGGTGATCGCCGACGCGGAGCTGATCGTGATGCTGGACAACTCCGTTGTCGCGCGCATGGGGCGGATGGAGTCCGCCGTGCGTCGTGCAACAGCTCCCAAGGCCTGCATCGACCATCATCCCGAGCCGGAAGAGTTCTGGGACCCCAGCCTGGTGGATGTCGGTGCCTGTTGCACCGGCGAGCTGATCCACGCTCTGGCAGCGGAACTCGGCGGTCGGCTGGACCCGCCGGCGGCCGAGGCGCTGTACACCGCCCTGGTCTCCGACACCGGGCGCTTCCGCTTCGCCAACACCTCCTCCCGCGCTTTCGGGATGGCGGCTGCGCTGGTCGATCTGGGAGCCGAGCCGGCACGGGTCTACGCCTACCTCGAGGAGCAGCACAGCGAAGGCTTTCTGCGCATGTACGGTGAGGTGCTGGCGGGAATGGAAGTCCGCTGCGCGGGCAGGCTGCTGCTGCTGCGCATTCCCCTGGCGATGATCGAGCGTCATGGCGCCGAGGGTGAGGATCTCAGCGAGATCATCAATCAGTCCCTCGGCCACCGGGAAAGCCGGCTGGCGGTCCTCTTCCGGGAACTGGCCGACGGCCAGACCAAGATCAGCCTGCGCTCGAAGGGCAGCCGCGACGTCAACCGCCTCGCCCGGCGCCACGGTGGGGGCGGACACCGCAATGCTTCGGGCATCGTACTGCCTGTGAGTCTCGACGCGGCGGTCGATCTGCTGCTGCCCGAACTCGAAGCCCTGGCGGTCGATGAGCCGAGTCCTGCTGGTTGACACTTGTGGACCCACGGCTAGGCTTGTTCTCCCCGCTGCCGGGCAAGCTCCACCCACCCCTGCCCGAGAGAGCCGGAGGCCCCCATGGGTCGTAGCAAGGCGCTGCTGATTCGACTGCTCGAGGCCAGTCCCCGGGCCCTGGTCTGGCGTTTCGCCCGGCGCTACATCGCGGGAGACAGCCTCGAGCAGGCGATCGAGGTGGTCCGTCGCCTCGGCGACGAGGGTTGCCGGGCCACGGTGGACGTGCTCGGCGAGGACGTGACCCGCGAGGCCGACGTGGAGGCCTACATCGGCCACTACCATCAGGCCATCGAGCGGATCGTCGCCGAGGGCCTCGATGCCAACGTTTCGATCAAACCCACGGCCTTCGGGCTGCGGATCTCCGAAGATCTGTGCTATCGCGCGATTCGTACGGTGCTCGAGAAGGCGGCCGAGCACCGCATGTTCGTCCGTCTCGACATGGAAGACAGCCCCACGACCCAGGCGACGTTCGACCTCTACCGGCGGTTGCGGGGCGAGGGCTTCGACGTGGGCGTGGTGTTGCAGTCCTACCTGCGACGCACCCTCGACGATGCGCGCGCGCTGGCGGCCGAGGGGGCCAGTGTTCGGTTGTGCAAGGGGATCTATGTCGAGCCGCGCGAGCTGGCCTACAAGGAGTATCAACTGATTCGCGAGGCCTACGTCGATGCCCTGGCCGTGCTGCTCGGTGGGGAGGGCACCCACACAGCCATCGCGACCCACGACGACTACCTGGTCTTCCACGGCCGCCGCCTGGTGCGGGAGCTGGGTCTGGGGCCTGATCGCTACGAGTTCCAGATGCTGCTCGGTGTCGACGAGCAGCTTCGCCGCCTGCTGGTGGCCGAGGGGCATCCCCTGCGGGTCTACGTGCCCTATGGTGAGGGCTGGCACGGCTATTCCTTGCGGCGTCTGGTGGAAAACCCGCACCTGGCGGCCCACGTGGTGCGCAACGTGCTGGGCTTCGGGACCGGCTCGGAGAAGGCCACGGCTCGGTGAGAATCTTTGCCATCGGCGATCCCCACCTCTCTTTCGGCCGCCCCAAGCCGATGGAGATCTTCGGCGAAGTGTGGAAGGACCACCCCGCCCGGCTGGCCGAGGCCTGGGATCGGGTTGTCGGGGACGACGACGTCGTGCTGGTGGTGGGGGACATCTCCTGGGCCCACAGCCCGGCCGAGGCGCTGCCGGACCTGGACTATCTCGCCCGGCGTCGGGGGCGGCTCAAGGTGCTGCTCCGCGGCAACCACGACTCGTGGTGGAAAAGTGCCGGCAAGGTGCGCTCCCTGTTGCCGGAGGGTCTGGCCGCGCTGCACCACGATGCCCTGCGCCTCGAGCAGGGGGTGGTGCTCTGCGGGGCGCGGGGCTGGAGCCTGCCATCGATGCCCTGGAGCGATCCCGAGCGGGATCCGCCGATCTATCGGCGGGAACTCGAGCGTCTCGATCTTTCTCTCGCCGCCGCCGAGCGGCTGCGGCAGCCGGGGGATGCCCTGGTGGCCTTGCTGCACTACCCGCCGCTGGGGCCCGATGCTCCGGCCGGTGAGCCGGGGGAGGTACTCGGACGGCTGGCCCGGGCCGGGGTGGAGGTGGCGGCCTACGGGCACCTCCACGGCGAGGACCACCGCTGGGCTCCCCGGGGCACCATCGGGGGGGTGGTCCTGCGCTTCGTCGCAGCCGATTTCACGGTTTTCACGCCGCAGCCGATCTGGACCTCCGAGCAGGGACCGGTGGACGAGCCGGGCTAGCCCTGCTCACTTCGGCGGCTGGCAGGCTCGATGCGAGGCTTCCAGGTGGCGGGCGACCTCGAGGATGTGCGGGGCGTGCGCGGGCTCGGCGGCGGCCAGGGCCTCGGCGGCGATACGCTGCACCCGGCGCTCCTCGGCTTGCTGCGCGGATCCCGCCTGCTCGAAGTCGGCCAGGCCCTGGCCGAAGCGCACCAGATGCACCAGTTCGTGGGCCAGGGTCAGCTCGAGCACGGCTTCGAGGCCGAATTCCTCCGCCAGACGCAAGATCTCCTCGTCTCGCAGAACGATACGGAAGCGCTGCTGGTCGGCGGGAGCGGGCTCGATGCGGACGATCTGAGCGAGGGCCGAGGCCGGAAAGTGCAGGTCGGGATGATCTGCGGCGGAAGCCAGATCGTAGCGGAAGCGGGTGGACCATTCCCGGGGCCGGATGGCGTAGTAGCGGGCGACGGCCTGTTCCGCCTTGTCGAGGCAGCGGCAGACCTGGGTCTTCCAGGGAGGGTGCGTCAGGCGCTCGTCGGCGGGTGGATCGGCGGGCATCGACTCGTCTCCGGGGAGTAGCCTCCGCATGGTACCGGTCGCCGGTGCCGGTTGACAGCGGGGGAGGCAGATCTTATCCATGCGCCGGCCGGGGAAGGGCGCCAGCGCCTTTTCTGGCCCATACTGACGCTGTATATTTCCTCTGCAGCACCCGCCGGTCCCAGCGGCCATGAGGGAGCAGGGCCATGCCGATCTACGAATACCAGTGCCAGAACTGCGGTCACGAATTCGAGAAAATCCAGAAGTTCTCGGACAGGCCTGTCCGGCGTTGCCCCGAGTGCGGCGGCAAGACCGAGAAGCTGATTTCTCGCAGTGCCTTCGTGCTCAAGGGAGGTGGCTGGTACGCCGATGGCTACGCTGGCGGAAAAAAGGCGAAAAAGAGCGGTACTTCCTCCTCCTCTTCCTCCTCCGAGAGCACCCCGTCCAAGGGCAAGACCTCGTCCTCCAAGAAGAGTAGCTCGTCCTCGGCGAAGTGAGCGCTTCGCATCCGGGGTTGAACCCCCGTCATTGACCACCGCCATCCACGGCGGCTAACATGGTCGCCGACCGGATCGAAGAATCCGGCCGGAAGGTTGTCGTGGCACTGATGCAGTCCAACTTCGCCGAAGCCACCCGCCCCCACCACGGATCGCGCTGTGGAGGTGTGGCGGTCGTCTCCGCTGAAGCGGCTGCCTTGCATCTTTTGACGTTCCCTGGTCGCCCTCTTTCCCCGGTGTTCCTCGCGGAGCCCCCGGTGCCGAGAGTCGTCGAGCAAGAGGGGGAGTGATTCGAGGGAGCGCCCGGGTCTTGTCCGGATCCGGGATCTGCCACGCAGCACGAGTCGGTGAACACGGCTGCCTTCCGCCACTCCAGCGCTCGGCGCTGCGGAGGATGGCTGATGATCGTCGTTGCCCAGATGGGCGCCTGGCCCGCAGATGCGGCGCTGTGGGCGCTGGGGCTGCTGCTTGCGGGGGCCGCC
>JALTMS010000365.1 GCA_027001345.1 Acidobacteriota bacterium
TCACTCCACCGCCCGGGGATGGCTCCATCACCCCGCCGCGGCCAGTGTGGAGAGCTACGGCGAGGGCCTGTGGCAGGTGGCCGAGTGGTTCACCGGAAACGGTGCGAACTGGCGCAAGATCGCCGAGGCCAACGAACTCTCCGGGCCGGACCTGCCGCGCAGCCGGCCGATTCTGGTGCCCACCGAGCTGCTGGCCCCCCTGTTCAAACCGGTCGAGCGCTCGAGCGACGGCCTGCTGCGCTACGCCGAGGACGAGAAGGGCCCCTTCGCCGAGTATCGTCTCAAGCGCCGGGAGGCTCTCTACTCCGCCGTCGTGCTCCGCTTCACCAGCCTGACCGAGCCGGCCGACGTGGTGGAAGCCGCCGAGCGGATCGCCCGGCGCAGCGGCATCCGGGACGTCAAGAAGATTCCCGTCGGCTTTCCGGTGAAGATCCCCCTCGACATGCTCGGCCTCGATGCCTTGCCCGCCAACCATCCGCAGCGCATCGCGGCGGGGATTCTGCGCAGCGAGATGGCCGAAGTGGTCATGCCGAAGCGCAGCCGCAGCCTGGCCGGCGTGCGGGTCCTGCTCGACCCCGGTCACGGCGGCAAGGACCTCGGGGCGACGCGCAACGGCATCTGGGAAAGCGACTATGTCTACGACGTGGCCTGCCGCGTCAAGCGCCAGCTCGAGCAGAAGACCGCGGCCGAGGTGCACATCCTGACCCGCGACACCCAGTACGGCTGCCGGATCTTCGATCGCAAGACACTGCCCAACAACCGGCGGGAAGTGGTGCAGACCACGCCACCCCACCGGGTTCGCGGCGGCGCGAGCACGAAGATGGGCGTCAACCTCCGCTGGTACCTGGCGAACAAGATCTTCTCCGATCTGCGGCGGAAGAAGGTTCCCGCCGAGAACGTGGTCTTCATCAGCCTCCACGCCGACTCGCTGCATCACGCCATTCGCGGGGCGATGGTCTACGTACCCGGCGAGCGTTACCGGCGCGGCCGCTACCGGGTCCATGGCGGCTCCTACAAGCGCTACAAGGAAGTCCAGGCAGCCCGGACGATCTCTTTCGGGCGCCGACAACGACTGCACGACGAAGCTGTCTCCCGGCGCCTGGCCGAGGCGATCATCGCCGGCTACCGCAAGCAGAAGTTACCGGTCCATTCCCATCGCCCGATCCGCGATCACATCACCAAGCGCGTTCGCCGCCGAACGCGGCGCTACGCCCCGGCAGTGCTGCGGGCCAACCGGGTGCCGGCCAAGGTGCTGCTCGAAGCGGTGAACATCAACAACAAGGCCGACGCCCGACTGATGGCCGACCCGGACGGCCGGGAGCGCATGGCCCGGGCGATCGTCGAGGGTCTCGAACGTTTCTATGCCGGGCGCTGAGACCGGGGCGATGAGAGAATAGCGCCATGCTTGCCGCCGATCTTCGCCGCTGGTCCGCCTGCCTCGCCATCCTCGTCGCCGGCCTCCTGGCGACACCGCTCCGCGCCGCGGGCGATGCCCCGGCCTGTATCGAGACCTGGTGGCGTGGTCAGCTCGATATCCTCCGCGCCAACCGCGACTCGGCGCTGGCCATGTTTCCCCTGCGGCTGCTCGGAGAGATGGCTGCCACCACCACGGACCCCTCCGAAGTGACCGCGGCCCTCGAGGCCCTGCGTGAGGATCCCGAGGTGCACCCGCTGATCGCCGCGGAAATCGACTACCGGCTGGTCAGTCGGGATCTCCAGCGGGGCGCGATCGATGCGGCTCGCCAGCGGCTGGCCCGGCTCGGCGTGGTCCAGCAATACCTGCTCGCCGGAAGCCTCGAAGAGGGTGCGGAGCGCGATGAGTTCTGGCCGGCACGCCACGATCCTCGGCGTCTGTCGGGACGACGCATCCCGGTCGGCCCGCTGGGTGTGCTTCGCCTGCGCCCGCTGCTGCACCCGAATGAGCACCGGGTCGCGGCGGTGGCGTTCTTCATTCACAGCGAGCGGCGCCGCAAGCTCGCCCTGCGCTTCGGCTCCGACGACCGGGCCGAGGTCTGGCTCGACGGGAAGCGGATCTTCTCCGAAGAGGGCACTCACGCGATGGCCTTCGACCAGCAGGCGACAGTGCTCGACCTGAGTCCGGGCTGGCATCAGGTCGGCCTGTTCGTCGAGCAGGTCGAAGGAGCCTGGCGTCTGATCGCCCGGCTGACCGAAACCGATGGCCGCCCCCTGGACGGGGGCGTGGAATTCGGCGTTCCCCCGTCCCTGCCGGAGCGGCTGGCGCCGGCATCCTCGAATTCCGAGCGCAGGCGTCGGCGCAGACGGGACAAGAGCCCCCTGGTCACGCTCACCATGGAGCTGGAAGCACTGGCCCGCTCGACCCCGCGCTACACCGCCGACCTGGCCCTCGACCTGGCGCGGCGGGAACTGCCCGACCGGGACCACGCCCGGGCGGAAGCCATGGCCCGGGAGAATGCCCTGCGTCGCCCTCTCGACCCCCACGCCCTGTGGGCCGCGGCCCTGGTGGTCTCCGACCGCGCCGAACAGCGGAGCTACTACGAGCGGATGCTGGCGATCGACCCTTCCGATCCGGCGGTCCTCCGTCGTCTGGCCCAGTACCACCTGGTCTACGAGCAGATTCGCCCGGCGGTGAGCTATGCCCGCCGATCCCTCGAGGCCTGTTCCCAGCCCGACCCCTACCTCGAAGGCTGGCTCGAGGTCGCCCGCTATGTCCGCGGCTTTCCTCAGGGCGCCAGCGCGGTACTCGCCCGGCTCAGCCGGCGCGCACCCCACCAGGCGTCAGTGCTCGAACGCCTCGCCTCGCTCTACTCCCGGGAGCAACTGGTCACCCACGCCATCGACACCTACCAGCGCTACCTGGCCCTCGAGCGTCTCGACGGCGCGGCACGCAGCGAAGTGATTCGTCTGCTGGAAGGCGCGGGTCGCGACGCGGAAGCACAGCGGCTGCTCGAAGAGGCGATTCGTCTCGAGCCGCTCGCCATCCCCTGGCGCCTGCGGCTGGCCGAGCACCAGCTCGTCGAGGGCCGGGCGGATCGGGCTCTCGAGACCGTGCTCGCCGCTCGAAAGCTGGCCCCCGACTCGCCCTCTCTGCTGCAGATCGAAGGAGAGATCCGCCTCGCTCTCGACGACCGCCAGGGAGCCGCTCGAGCCTGGCGCCAGGTGATCGAGTTGTCGGGCGAGGCCAGCGGCCTGGCCGAGCGCCTGGCCAGCCTCGAGGGACGGCGGGAGGAGGGTTTCGAACGCTGGACGGTGAGCCTCGACGCAGCCCGCGAAATGATCGACGACATCCCGGCCGAGCAGACCGCCAGCGTCGTGGCCCTGAGCCACACGGAGGCCTTCGAGGTCAAGGCCAACGGCATGGCCACCCGCTTCACGCAGACCATCAGCCTGGTCCGGGATCCCCAGGCGGCATCCTTCGCCCGCGGCCACAGCATCACCTACTCCCCACGCTTGCAGACCGTACGCATCCTCGATGCCAAGCTGGTGCGCAAGGACGGCTCCGTCGTTCCCGCCGCCCGGCGCGAGCGGCCGCTGCTACCCGACCCCGAACTGCGGATGTGGTACGACAGCCGTGTGCTGGAACTCAGCTTCCCCCGACTGGAAGCAGGCGACCTGATCGACGTGCGCTACACGATCAGCGACATCGGTCACGCCAACCCGATCGCCGACGGCTACTTCGGTGACATCGTCGCGGTGGGCACGATGGTGCCCGTGCTCTCCACACGCGTGATCCTCGAGGCTCCGACCAGCCTTCCGCTGCGCTACCACTTCGTCAACCTGCCCGAAGCGGAAAAGGTGACGACCACCGAGGAGGGCGAGCTGCGCACCACCCGCATCGAACTGTCCGCACTGCCAGCCTATCCCGACGCGCCCCTGACGCCTCCCGTCACGCACCGGGTGCCCTACGCGATCGTCTCCTCGATCGCGGATTGGAACGAACTCGGCCGGCTCTACGCCCGCCTGCTGCGGCCCCAGATGCGCACCACCAGCGAGTTGCAGCGCATCGTGCGCGAGGTGACGGCCGGGGCCGGCAGCCCCCGACGCAAGATCTTCGAACTCTATCGCTGGGTGATCGAGAACACGCGCTACGTGGCACTGGAGTTCGGCATCCACGCGATCAAACCCTATGACGTGGCGGCAGTCCTCGATCGGCACTACGGGGACTGCAAGGACAAGGCCAATCTGCTGGCGGTCATGCTGCGCGAGGCTGGTATCGAAGCCTACGTCGCCCTGCTGCGCAGCCGCCCTCGGGGACACATCGACACCACGATTCCGGTCTTCTCGATCTTCGACCACGCCAT